>CAYXHX010000043.1:0-2393 GCA_964464835.1 uncultured Chitinophagaceae bacterium
TATTGTTTCAGCTTCATTTCCAAAATGGGTTTGGAAAACTTCATGAATCTTATTTTCCAATTCTTCATTGGCTTGTCCATGTTGCATAAAATCATCTGCGAATTTTTTTGAAATAAAAATTGCCGGTGTACCTGGTACACTTTTATTGTCAATTTCTATATTCAGTTTATACACAAACCTGCTGCTGCCTTGTATCATTCCCTGGTTCAGCAATTTTTTGAACGGTTCATCAAAACTGATGAAACCTTTATCAAATAAAAATTTTGTCCACATGCGGCTATACAGCAAATGGCCAACTGCATGTTCAGTTCCGCCAATATACAAGTCCACCTGCCCCCAATAATCACTTGCCTTTTTATCACAAAATGTTTGATCATTATGGGGATCCATATACCGCAGGAAATACCAGGAAGATCCTGCGTAGCCGGGCATTGTAGAAGATTCGCGCATTCCACCACCGGGTACATTTTCTATCCATTCCCTGTTATTGGCCAATGGCCCTTCGCCATCAGGGCCGGGTTTTAAATCTTTAATTGAAGGTAATAATAAAGGCAATTCATTTTCATTCATTGGATAGGCGATACCATTTTTCCAAATAATGGGAAATGGTTCGCCCCAGTATCGTTGCCGGCTAAATGCAGCATCGCGCATTTTATATTGCACTTTTGCTTTGCCAATATTTTTTTCTTTGAGTTTTTCCAACACTATTTCCACTGCATCATACATGTATACGCCATTGAGGAAATCACTATTTTGAAGGATTGCATCTTTGGTATCATTGGCTTCTGTATCATTAAAATGTTGTCCGATGATATTTGTAATGGGTATATTAAAATGATGTGCAAATTTAAAATCGCGTTCATCGCCGCAGGGCACGGCCATAATAGCGCCTGTACCATAACCTGCAAGTACATATTCCGAAATCCAAACTGGAATTTTTTTACCACTGAAAGGATGTGTAGCGTAAGCGCCCGTAAAACAGCCGGTAATTTTTTTCTCTGCCTGCCTTTCACGTTCACTGCGGCTTTTCATGTATGCCAGGTATTTTTCCAGCTCCACGCTATTTGTAGAAATTTGATTTACCAAAGCATGTTCAGGTGCAAGCACTAAAAAATCAACACCAAAAATTGTATCGGGGCGCGTGGTATAAACAACTATATTTTTTAATTGGCCAGTAGTATCTGTAACTTCAAAAGAAATTTCTGCACCGGTTGATTTCCCGATCCAATTGCTTTGCATATCTTTCATGGAATCGCTGAAATCTACGTGTTGCAAGGCTTCCAGCAACCTGTCAGCATATTCTGTGATGCGCAGGTACCATTGCCGCAAAGTTTTTTTCTCTACGGGGAATCCGCCTCTTTCACTTACGCCATTGATTACTTCATAATTTGCAAGCACAGTTCCTAATCCTTCGCACCAGTTTACTTCACCATAGCCACAATAGGCAAGGCGGTAATTCATGAGGATATCCATTTTCATTTTTTCATCAAACCCATTCCAACTTTCGGCAGAAAAGATGGCGGAATCATTTCCCGGGCATGGAAAATGTGTATTTCCTTCTTTTTCAAAAGTTGAAATTAAATTATCAATTGCATCAGCTTTGTTTTCATTCCGGTTATAATAACTATTAAACAATTGCAGGAATATCCATTGAGTCCATTTATAATAATGCGGGTCGGAAGTTTTTATTTCCCGGTTCCAGTCATAACAAAAACCAAGATGATTGAGCTGGTTGCGGAAATTTTGTATATTCCTATCAGTACTTTCAGCAGGTGGCACGCCATGTTCTATGGCATATTGTTCGGCCGGTAATCCAAATGCATCATATCCCATAGGGTGTAATACATTAAAGCCTTCGAGGCGTTTATACCGTGCAAAAATATCACTTGCGATATAACCCAGCGGATGGCCTACATGCAACCCTGCACCACTTGGATAGGGAAACATATCCAACACATAATAAGCAGGTTTTGAATGATTGTTTTGTACATGACAGATACCTTTATCTTTCCATGTGTCCTGCCATTTTTTTTCAATTTCATTAAAATTATATTCCATAAAAAAAGTAGAATGGATCAACTATATTTTTTAAAGTAAAAGTATTTGAAATAATTTCAAGGGAAAACATTTCCTAAATTTTCCCTGGCTTATACCAAATTACAAAAAAGCGTCGTTTAAAAAAGCCTGCAAACCTACATGAAATTCGCATAATCATTTTTATGTAAAATAGCATGTGTGCAATATGTAATGCAGGAATCATTGAATTTATAAAAAAATTTGCAGCTTAAACAGTAAATTTGCTGCTGCACAAAACCCTTAATAAAATTTCTTATGGCGGAAATCGGTAAAGCTTCCCTTCGGCGCAGTAAACCTACTTATATATACAGCATTAT
>CAYXHX010000043.1:2423-12406 GCA_964464835.1 uncultured Chitinophagaceae bacterium
GTGATGGGTTGGCTGTTTCTGAATTTTAATCAACTGGGTAATTCATTGAAGGAGGATATCCGCATCAGCGCTTATTTGCGTACTCAAAATAAAGACACTATTGCGCAAATTCAATCCTACATTACATCACAGCCTTATGCCAAGAATGTTCAGTATGTAAATAAGGAAACTGCCAAAAAAATATGGAACAGCGAAAACAATGAAGACTGGACCAAAATCCTGGATTATAATCCATTACCCGAAAGCATTGATTTTTATGCACGGGCGGAATATGTAACACCCGATAGCCTGCAGAAAATATCCAATAATATTATGGCACTGTATGGCAATCAAATTACGGATTTGCAGTATCCACAAGTTTTGGTAACCAATCTTGCAGACAGGGCTTCCAAGATGGGTTTGATATTTTTAGTGGTGATTGTTTTGCTTTGTGTAATTGTAATAGTAAGTATTGATAATACCATACGGTTGGCAATGTTTAGCAATCGTTTCCTGATTAAAACCATGCAAATGGTTGGTGCAACCAGGAAATTTATTGCAAAGCCTATGGATATGCGCGCAATCTTAAATGGTTTTATCAGTGCAGTAATTGCAATAGCAATTTTATTCAGCCTGATTCAATGGGCCGAAAGCCAGTTTGTGCAATTGAAAGCCATCCGGGATACCGAACACACGCTGATTCTTTTCGGCGGCATGATCCTGATGGGTGTGGGTATTTCATTGTACAGTACACATAGAAGTGTTATTAAATATTTAAAGATGAAATTAGATGACCTCTATTAATAAGTTTATGTACTTTCACGCTTTTTAAATTTTATTTTAATTAAATCTTCATGGCATCGAAAAAAAATATTACTGCAAAAACACAACCCTTACAGCACCAGGAAACCGGAATGCAACCATTGTTTTCCAAAAAAAATTATACCTGGATGATCATTGGCGCAGTGACAATCTTATTGGGTATGGTATTAATGGCTGGTGGCAAAAGCGACAATCCAAATATCTTTGATCCAAAAGAGGTATATAGCACAATACGAATAACGATAGCGCCTATACTCATTGTTGGCGGCCTGTTAATTGAGATTTATGCAATTTTCAAAAGATCAACCGAAGCAGAATCTTAATATTAGTTCCCATTAACATTTAATCTTGTTTTATGACTATTACGGAGTCAATTATTTTATCTATAATTGAAGGTATTACAGAATTTCTACCCGTTTCTTCTACCGGCCATATGATATTGGCGAGTTCTATTATGGGTATTGAAAAAGAAGATTTCACCAAATTATTTGAAGTGGCTATACAATTGGGCGCCATCGTTTCAGTAGTAATTCTGTACCGGAAAAGGTTTTTTGATTTTTCCAAATGGCAATTCTATTTGAAATTAATTATTGCTGTTATTCCTGCCCTGGTTTTGGGTTTTCTTTTTTCAGATGAAATAGACATGTTACTCGGCAGCCCAACGATAGTCGCACTGAGCCTTATTATTGGTGGGATATTTTTATTATTTATAGATCAGGTATTTTTTCATCCGCATCATAAAGACCAGGTGCAGGAAGTGAGTTATACCAATGCATTTATTATTGGTTTATTCCAGTGTTTGGCCATGATACCGGGTGTTAGCCGTAGTGCAGCTTCCATTATCGGAGGAATGCAACAAAAGTTTTCACGCAAGCTTGCTGCCGAATTTTCTTTTTTCCTGGCGGTGCCAACAATGGCTGCTGCCACAGGCTATAAACTGCTGAAAACCTACACAGATCAACCGCATATTTTGCAGGACAGTAATAATATTACATTGCTCATCATAGGAAATGTGGTAGCATTTTTTGTAGCCATGCTGGCCATTAAATTCTTCATTACATTTATTCAAAAATATGGCCTTAAATATTTTGGTTGGTACCGGATATTTGTGGGCTTTGTTTTTTTATTGCTGATAAAAATGAACCAGATCAGGTAGCCATTTCTAAGGCTTTACTCTCCTTTACCAATTTTTTCATCTGTAAAAAAACGGCGACTAATATCAATGTAAAGCCTGCATAGAAATAGGGGCTTAAAAATTCGTTCTCATGAAAAATAATAAAGGCAAGTAAAATTCCATAAACCGGTTCGAGTGTAAGTGTGAGGTTGATGGTAAACGCACTCAATTTTTTTAAAGCGCTTATATACAGCATAAACGTAAGAATGGTACAGCCCCAACTCAGGAACAACAACCAAAGCCAGTCAAGGTGTACCGGGAAAATAATTTCTGTTGGAAATAAATAATGATACAATGGCATGATGAAAGTCAATCCAATAAAACCACCCGACAATTGGTATAAAGTGATTGTTTCCGGTAGATAATTCCCAACAATTTTTTTATTGAGTACAGAAACAATCACCGTAAAAACAGTGGCACATAAACCAATATTAATTCCTACGGAAAAATGAAGATTGGTAAAATAAATAATGCCAATTCCGATTAAGGCAAGTAATCCAAGTATTAATTCAAATGGTTTAATTCGTTGCCTTAAGATTGCCGGCTCAAGGATGGCACTGAATAATCCTGAAGTAGCGAGGCAGGTTAATGCTATTGACACATTGGAATATTTGATGCTGCCATAAAAACATAACCAATGTAATGCAAGCAGTGAACCGATCAAGCCGATTTTTATAAAATCCCAGGCTTTAATTTTTTGGATTTTTCCCGAAGCAAAATAAAATAACCAAAGAGAAATGGCCGTGATGCATAAGCGCCACCAAACCAGCCAGCCTTCATTCAAAGTTATTAACCTCCCTAAAACGCCCGTAAATCCCCAAAGAAAAACGGCTATGTGTAAACGGGTAAGTGCAGGCTTCATAATGGCACAAAGAAATGAAATAAAAAAATGGGAATCCCGGAAAATGATCCGCAAAAAAATTATGGCCGGTCTTCTATGGTTTGTTTCAATTCATTATTGTTTGAAACCCTTGATGTGTTTTTTTTATAGGAAGAAAACCAACTGTTCCATTCAATTTTTAAAACGCCGAGCACGCCTTCTTTCAAAATATTTTTACTCATTTTGCTGTTGCCTTTTTTTCGGTCACGGAAAACAATGGGCACTTCTTTTATGGTAAAACCAAGCTTCCATGCAGCAAATTTCATTTCAATCTGGAAGGCATAACCGATAAATTGAATGGCATTTAAATTAATAGTTTCCAGCACTTTTGCTGTATAACAAATAAATCCGGCTGTGGGGTCTTTTACCGGCATGCCGGTAAGAATTCGAGTGTACAATGCACCACCTTTTGAATAGATATGCCTGTCTGCCGGCCAGTTTTCAATTTTTCCTCCCGGAACATAACGGCTGCCTACGGCAACATCTGCACCATCCATTTTACAAGCTTCATATAATCTTTCAAGGTCGGCAGGATCGTGGGAAAAATCAGCATCCATTTCAAAAATAAACCGGTAACCATTTTGCAAAGCCCATTGAAAGCCATGAATATAAGCGGTGCCAAGGCCTTGCTTTCCGGGCCTTTCCAAAATAAATAATTGCTGTGGAAAGGTGTTAAATAATAATTTTACAATGGAAGCAGTTCCATCCGGTGAATTATCATCCACTACCAAAATATGATAGCCTTTTTGTAGTGCAAAAATTGCATGTAAAATATCACTGATATTTTCTTTTTCATTAAAAGTTGGTATGATTACTAATTTCTCCAATCTTGTTTTTGAGATATTTGATTGAAACCGAAAATACTATTTCAGGCTGATAAATACGATACCATTCCTAATAAAATAAAACATGTATTCCAATTATGCTTTCTTTAACAGGGTGCGATTGAGCATTTCAGTTAGTTTTTGTTTGGTATTTAAAGCGAAATCGCCTCTCATCATCCAATCATAATATTGAGGTTCTTGTTTTAAAACTTGTGCAACCGGCTTGCCTTTGTGTTTTCCAAAATTGAAAATTTCCACTCCATCTACTTTTATAAAACGCCTTGCAAGATCCACTAAATCATCTTCTCCGCAAACCTTTAGAATAGAATCAACGGTATCTCCAAGATTTTCATATCGTTCAATTTGTGCCTGTAATATTTCCCATGTGGCCTCTACATCTGCTTTTGCACTATGTGCATCATCCAGGTTTTTACCGCAATAAAATTTATATGCAGCAGTAAGTGTGCGCTGTTCCATTAAATGAAATATTTTCTGAACGTCAACCAATTTACGCCCGTCAATAGAAAATTCAAGGCCGGCGCGCATAAATTCTTCTATCAATAATGGGATATCAAACCGGTTGCTATTGTAACCACCGAGGTCACAATTATCCAGGAATTGTTTTATTTCATTGGCAACCTGTTTAAAGGTGGGTTCATTCTCCACCATTTCATCCGTTATTCCATGTAGCTCTGAACAAATTGCGGGAATAGGTGTTTGGGGATTGATTAATTTTCTTTTTACAATATTACTTCCATCGGGTAATATTTTTACAATGGCTATTTCTACAATCCTGTCTGTACTTATATTGATCCCGGTCGTTTCAAGGTCTATAAAAGCAATAGGCCTTTGCAATTGTAATTTCATTGTATTTTTTTAAAGTATTTTGAACAAAGATGCAGGTAATCATAGAAAAATACAAACCGAAAATGGTTTTTTAAATACTATTTAATGATTTCCTTAAAACAGTAGTATTAAAAAAAATATGGTTGAATGATATCCATTCATTTATTTTACCTACTTTTAAAATTGAAAACTAAATTTATTAAATTTGCTGCTATGAAAAAGATCATCCTCGTGCTTATGTTGGTATGCACTGTTTCTTTAATATTCACATCCTGTACAGAATATAAGAAATCCACTACATGCCCATCGCATGATCCAAATTTTTTCAGAAGATAAATATGAGTTACTTAATTGAGTTACAAAGCCCGGAAGACTTAGAACTACTTAAAGAAACATCCAGGAACAAGGCGCAAATCATTTTTAAGCACAGCACCCGCTGCATGACAAGCAGCATGGCTTTGAACCGAATTAATCAGAAAGAAATTACTGCTTTTAATGCCGACTGTTATATATTGAATGTTATTCGTAAACGCGATATTTCAAATAAGGTGGAAAAAGATTTTGGCGTGATGCATGAATCGCCTCAGTTATTAATTATTAAAGACGGAAAATGTATGTATAATGAAAGCCATAGCGCTATTCGATTGGCGGAGATTGAAAATGTACTTACTCAATTGAACTAACAATAAAAATTTTATAGCATGATTCTTACAATTTTTGGAGCAACAGGAATGGTCGGGAAAAAATTAGTTCGCTATGCACTGGCTAATGGATATGATGTACGTGCATTTGGAAGAAATGTTCAAAACCTGATTGATGCAGATTTACGGAATGAACATTTGCTTGCTATTCACGGGTATGTGTTTAACGAATCGGATGTGTATAATGCCATCAAGGGCGCTGATGCTGTGTTGTCTGTTTTGGGTGGTAGCTTTGATGGAACGGATAAAACAAGAAGCCTTGGTATTAAAAACATTTCGGAACAAATGAAACGTGCCGGCGTTAAAAGAATTATTGCTTTAGGCGGCACAGGCGTATTGGATGATGGTAAAGGAAATTATATCATGGATTCGGAAAATTACCCGAAGGAATACTTGCCGGTTGGCAAAGAACATTTGAAAGCCTATTTATATTTGAAAGATTCAGGCCTTGACTGGACTTTTGTGTGTGCACCGGATATTCACGATGCTGAATTTACTAATGATTATCGTACACGTGCAACCTATGAAGTAGAACATAGCCACCACAAAATAACTTCAGGAGATATTGCCCAGTTTATGTTGAAAGAAGTAACCGATACAAGTTTTATTCACGAGCGGGTAGGCATTTCCAATTAGAATAAACCATATAGCATACTGTCAACTTTGCGGATTACTTCACCGAAATCTTCTGCATTTTCCGCAAAATTATTTTTTTCCACATCAATTATGAGGAGATCGCCGCCTTTATAATTTTCTATCCATTCTGTGTAAAGGGTATTTAATTTTTTCAGGTAATCAAGCCGGATATTTAGTTCATATTCCCTGCCTCGTTTTTGAATTTGGCCAACCAGTTTAGGAACCGAAGCTTTCAAATAAATGAGCAGATCCGGTGGTTGCACCATAGATTCGAGTGTTTTAAAAAATTGAAAATAATTTTCAAAATCCCTTTTACTCATCAGGCCCATTTCATGCAGGTTGGGTGCGAAAATATGCGCATCTTCATAAATCGTCCTATCTTGAATAACTGTTTCCGTTCCGCGTTGTATTTCCAGTAAGCGATTGAGCCGGTTACTTAGAAAATAAATTTGCAGGTTGAAACTCCATCGCGGCATATCTTCATAAAAATCCTGGATATAGGGGTTATTTTCAGTATCTTCAAATTGGGGAATCCATTTGTAATGTTTGCTTAAAAGTTGTGCCAGCGTGGTTTTCCCGGCGCCAATATTACCGGCAATTGCAATGTGTTTTGGTTTTATAATATCAGCCATGCAGAATAAATACTTTAAATTTTTTTAAATAAAAAATTGATGATGCTTTTCAACAAGGTAAGTTGAATGAGTGGAAAAGTAGTATATTTTTTCCGGGAAAATACAAATTCGTGCTATTAATACTTCAAAGCTTTGTTGTAGAAAAATATTCCAACCCTATTTTACTGCGAACCTCATGAATGGTATAAGCCGCACTGGCCCTGGCTTTTTCGGCGCCTTCCCGTAAAATTTTCGATAAATAGTTGTCGTCTTCCCTGATGTCATTTGCTTTTTTGCGTATGGGCGATATAAAGGCAATCATATCTTCGGCCAATTGTTTTTTCATATCGCCATAGCGGATTTGGCAATGCTGGAAATTGTTTTCAAAAGTATCATATATATCCTGCGAAGAAACCAATTTCATTAATGTAAAGAGGTTTTCAATGTATGCAGGCTTTTCTGAATTTTCTGTAACAGGGCCGCTGTCTGTTTTGGCTTTCATTATTTTTTTTCTGATGGCATCATCTTCATCCGACAAATAAATTGTAGCCAGTTGATTTTCACTCTTACTCATTTTGCCATTGCCATCAAGGCTCATTATTTTAATAAGGCTTTCACCAAAATTGTAGGCTTCGGGCAGGGGAAAAAATTCGCCATACCTGTAATTAAAACGCTCTGAAAGGTTGCGCGCCATTTCCAGGTGTTGCTCCTGGTCTTTGCCCACAGGCACTTTGCGTGCGCGGTGAATGAGAATATCTGCTGCCATTAAAACGGGGTAAGTCAATAAACCTGCATTGATATTATCCGGTTGGCTTCGGGCTTTATCTTTAAATGTGGTAGTTTTTTCCAATTCGCCTTTATAGGTTAATGTAGCAAGGTATAAATACAATTCAGCAATTTCCGGTATGGCGCTTTGAAGATATATCGCAGCTTTTTCGGGATGCAAACCGGCAGCAATATTTTCTGCCACTGCTTGTTTCACCTGTGCATTCAGCAATTTGGTATCAGGGTGTGTAGTAAGGCTATGCCAATCGGCAATAAAAAAATAGCAATTAAAATTATCCTGCATTTTTACATAGTTCTGCATGGCGCCAAAATAATTTCCCAGGTGCAGGTTTCCAGTTGGCCGGATGCCACTTACTACAATTTCTTTTTCCATAAGTTGCGAAGATAAAGATGCAGTGATGATTTGCGAATGGATAATAAAAAAAATTGTGCAAATGAAAAGAAATGAGTTGTATCCATCATATAGATTCATACTTTTTCAAAATAGTTGGGTATGCTTTCTTATTTTTTTTCTTAGCGCAGCGAAGTATTTTGTGATGGTGGAGCAGGAGGGAAGAGTGACGAAGCTGAGATTAATTAAAGAATAATTTTTTAATTGTTTCCGCCGCGGCGGAGATAATTGTTAATGGTTTCCGCGGCGGAGTGAATGGTTAATTTTTTGAAACCGGGATAGCGCATATTTCCGGTTTCATTTTTATAATATTCAATAATCAAATTCATTCCGTCATGGCAGACATCTATCATAATTAATAAAACTTTTCCAGCATTATTTTCTCAGCATTTCCAAAAACATTTCCAATCCTTTCTTTTTTTCAGCATCAAGAAAATAAGAAATATTTTCGGTGAAATAGGAATGTAAATCGTAGTTGGGATACGGGTTTTGTGCAATTACTTTCGGAATATTTTCCAACCCTCTTTTATTTGCTTCATTAAACAAGTGTATGAAATTTTCCGGTAATTTTTTATTGGACACCCATGCTGCAAAAACGAATGGCAGGCCTGTCATTTCTATCCAACCTTCGGCTAAATCATACACATTAGCCTTTTTTGTTCTTAGTTCTAAAGCCCGGTCGCCAATGACAATACCTGCCGTTTCCCCGCTTATTTCATGTATATATCCCGGGCTTGCTTCCATAAATTCCGGTGTAATTTTCCAATGAAATGCACATAAAATTTTGGCCAAAGCCACTGATGTCCGGCTTTGATAATCGAGATATAATTTTTTTATTTCCTGTAGTGGGCAATCACTGAAAAGGCATACACTGGCTACTTTCCCGGTAGCGCCAATACAGTAATCGCTGATGATATGATACGCTTTCATTTCTGGTAAAGCAGCTACTGGAACTAACCCAATATCTATTTCATCCGATATTAATTGCCGGGCAATTTCTGATGGAAAAGTTTCTGTAAGGCCTGTCATTTCAAGTAAATCCTTTGAATGCCTTATACCATACAATAGAGGTTTTGTATTTAAATAACTTACTGCTGCTACTTTTATTTTGTCCAATTGATTTAATTTGCGTGCAAAGAAATGAACAATTCATGGAATTCAATGAACTTACTGCAATTTCAGCCGTAGATGGCCGCTACCGGAAATATTGCGAAAACTTAGCCGCCTATTTTTCTGAATATGCTTTAATGAAATACCGCACTTTGATAGAAGTGGAATATTTTATTTTTCTTTCTGAGAAAAAAATGTTTTCCATTTCCGCAGGTACAAAAAAAATATTGAGAAATGCCATTACCAATTTTTCTATTGATGATGCAATGGCTATTAAGGAAATTGAAAAGACCACCAATCATGATGTGAAGGCAGTGGAATATTTTTGCAAAAAAATCCTTGATGAATCAACAGATGCCGGTAAAAAAGAATGGATTCATTTTGGCCTTACTTCACAAGATATCAATAATACGGCTATTCCATTAAGTTGGAAAGCATGTATTGTAAATGAATTCCTTCCGAAACTTTCCGGCCTTGAACAAAAATTGCATGCTCTTGCACTCCAATGGAAGGATGTGCCAATGTTAGCAAGAACACATGGCCAGCCTGCTTCTCCCACAAAATTGGGCAAAGAAATATTTGTATTTGTGGAAAGGTTGCAACATCAACAAACCTTATTTTCTCAAATTCCTTTTACTGCAAAGTTCGGTGGCGCTACAGGGAACTTCAATTCACACTATGCAGCATTTCCCGAAAAAAATTGGATCAGTTTTGCCAATGATTTTGTGTCTAAAAAATTAGGTTTACAAAGATTGCAATTCACTACACAGATAGATCATTATGATAATCTTGCTGCACAATTGGATAATATAAAACGTATCAATACCATCCTGGTAGACCTCGCGCGCGATATGTGGGCCTATATTAGTATGGACTATTTTAAACAAGCAGTGAAGAAAGGAGAAATTGGTTCATCGGCAATGCCGCATAAAGTAAACCCGATAGATTTTGAAAATGCCGAAGGAAATTTAGGTATTGCAAATGCTTTGCTGGAGCACCTTTCAGCGAAATTGCCTGTTTCCCGTTTGCAGCGCGACCTGACAGACTCTACTGTATTGAGAAATTTGGGCGTACCAATGGCGCATATTCTTATCGCTTTTCAATCACTTGAAAAAGGCCTGGGAAAATTGTTGCTCCATGAAAAAAAGATGGAAGAAGACCTGGATAATAATTGGGCAGTTTTGGCTGAAGCCATTCAAACAATTTTACGGAGGGAAAATTTT
>CAYXHX010000044.1:0-7671 GCA_964464835.1 uncultured Chitinophagaceae bacterium
TCCAGGCATACTTTATGTGTTCCATGCGGATCAGCCAAATCTCCTGCACAAAATATTTGCTGAGGTTTAATTTCGCGGAGCAAAGCCATGGTACTTTCTATATCTTCTTCCCCCATTGGCTTTTTCTCAATGGTGCCTGTTTCATAAAAAGGCAGGTTTTGAAAATGCCAGTTTGTGTTGGGAATGCCTACATATTTGCAGGTGGCTTTTGCTTCACATCGTCTTATCAATCCTTTAATGGCACGTATTTCCGGCGTATCCATTTCATTCAATTTTTTAGAAAGCAAAAACTTTTCCGCAGTTTTTAAAATGGTATAACTCTTGTCATTATTTATTCCAAACATATCCTCAAAACCTACGGCAAAATCAAGGAACCTTGTTACAAATTCATCTGTCACAGCTATATTTCCACTCGTTTGATAAATGACATGAACATCATGCCCCTGGTCTTGCAATCGCATAAATGTTCCGCCCATACTGATAATATCATCATCGGGGTGCGGAGAAAATATCACACTTCTCTTGGGATATGGTGTACTACGTTCAGGATGGTTGGGAATAATGGCTTCCGGTTTACCTCCCGGCCAGCCTGTGATACTATCCCGAAGCATATAAAATACTTGTAAATTTATTTCATATACATCCCCTTTTTCTACCAGCAAATCTCCAAGGCCACTTTCATTATAGTCATGCATTGTTAAACTAAGAACCGGTTTTTTTAATTTCAACGCCATATTCACTACTGCTCGTTTAATCATTTTTGGTGTCCATGCAATATCTCCTGCGAGCCAGGGTGATTTAAATCGGGTAAGATCTGTTGCTGCAAACTGATCTATTACAAATTGGCAATGATTATGTTGTTGTAAAATACTTGCCGGTACTTGTTCTGTAACATGGCCTTCTACAGCCCGGGCAATGATTGGCGCTTTGTGCCCCCACGCCATTAGAATCACGCGTTTTGCTTTCATGATGGTTTGAATACCCATTGTAATTGCAAGCCGGGGTACCTTTGAAATGTTTTCAAAATCTTTTGAGTTTGCCATTCGGGTACTGATATCAAGATTGATCAGCCTTGTTTTTGAAAAAATACTGCTTCCGGGTTCATTGAAACCAATATGGCCATTATTACCAATTCCTAATATTTGTAAGCCAATACCACCTGCATCTTCAATCATTTGTTCATATTCATTGCAATGATTTTTTATTTCTTCTTTGGGCAATTCACCATTCGGGATATGAATATTTTCTGGAAGAATATCTACATGACTGAATAAATGACGTTGCATAAAACTCCAGTAACTCTGAAAAACATCCGGTGAAATGGGATAATATTCATCCAGGTTAAATGTAACAACATGTTTAAAACTCAATCCTTCTTCACGGTGCATACGCACCAGCTCAGCATACATTTCCACGGGTGTGGAACCTGTTGCAAGCCCCAACACGCAGGCTTTCCCGGAAGTTGCGGTTTCACGTATATATGCAGCTATTTCCTTTGCTACAAACTTTGATCCTTTAGATGGGCCGTCAAAAATTTCTACCGGGATTTTTTCAAATGAATCTACCATTACAAATAAGTTAGTTTATGCAAATGTATTGAAGTCAGTTCAATCATTTCCAATTTAGAATGATTTAAAGTTATGTATATTAATAAATTGTTTTGTAATTGATTTTTTGAAAAAAAATTTCAGGAAAGCCAGGCGGGCTTTGTTTTTAAAATTTTTTTATAAACCGGGCAAGTTATTGAATGAGCGCCGGCCAAATACCCGCTGCTCATCAAAAATTCATTGACAATTTCACCACCGGTAAATTTAAAATGCACTTTAAACAGTTTCACCCATTCCTTTTTTTCAAGTGGATGGTTTTGTTCAATCCAACTTTTAAATGAACCGGATTCTTTTTGCAATTTCAATATCGCATTGGCGTTAAAAATAGCGGCATGAATTTTCAGACGATTTCGTATAATGCCTGCATCATTGAGCAGCTGCGCAATTTTTGGTTCTTTATAATTTGCAACTTTTTTGATATTGAATTGATCATACGCTTTAAAAAAATTTTCTTTCTTCTTGAGAATTGTATCCCAACTTAAGCCGGCCTGGTTGATTTCCAGGATCAATCTTTCAAATAGCGCTTCATCCGACAATATGGGAAACCCATATTCGTAATCATGATATTTTCTATGGACATTATCTTTTGGAAGTGTTGCCACAAAATTGCAATAATTTTTAACAGGCGCTTCCATCATTATTTTTTCATACTACTTTTTTCTACAATAGCTTTAATAAAATCACTGACAAGATAAGCAATCAATTTTCCTGTTGAAGGGCTTCTCCGGTTGTCCGCCAATTGAGTAGCGCCTTCACAAATATGCAGGTAAGCTACCATACAATTTTGTGCCGCATATTGAACATATTGCCTGGCATGAATGGCTGAAATTCCAACCGGAGTGAACGCGCTGCTTAATACATTTTCAATACTGTCCAAATCCAATTCTATTCCACAAAAACTCGTTTCTGTAAAGCTGCATGCATGTGCAAGCGCTTGCCGGAATGTTCTTTTTTCATGGATAAAAATGTCTTCAAATGAGATGAAGTCAAGAAAAGGATTATTGGCGATATCCAGCCACATATTTTGAGTGAGGTAATTTTCATGTAACCCAATGATGCAATATTTTTCAAGGTAACCGTCTTCTTCTGCATACCTGAAAGAATTGCCACTATGCCTCCCTTCCAATGGCCTGTAATCTGCATGTGCATCCAGGTTGATGGCATTGATTTCTGCAATGGGTAAATGCCCGGCATGATATAAACCTTTGGCTGCGCCTTTAATACAACCATAAGCATTATTATGCCCGCCGCCAACAATGATGGGGATTTTATTATTACGTGAAATAATGCTCACCAGTTGTTCCACTTCTTCATCTATCATAGCAGTTGCTTGCCGGTATGCTTTTATTTTTTCTTCATAATTGGCGCTGTTCTTTTCTATTAATTCTTTGATTCCAGAGAAATCAAACTGGCCTAATAACAAAATTTCATCACCATGTAAAAAATCATTGCTTTGAATGTTTAAGAATGAATGTAAAAAAGGTTGCCATGCAGTATCAGCCCCACCAATACCGAGGTTTCCTTTAATGCCAATATCTTCCGGAACTCCCACAATTACAAAAAGGGCATTGCTGTTTTGAATACGTTTCTCCACATCTTCAGCAGCTTCTGTTACATGAATTTTTTCTCCAAGTTTTGTTTCAAAGCGCCGGATATGGGTAATGTTTAAAATATCTTCTTTTGTAAAAATTTTGAGATGTTTCATAATTTTTTTTTCAACTTGATAAATTTTTTCCATTGATATACACTTTTTCTATGAGGTTGCTGCCAAATGAATATGGGAAATATGCGAGTGAAGCCATTGTTTTTGTTAAAATAAAATTTGCTTTTTTTCCCTTTGTAATACTCCCCACCGAATCAGCACACTCCATTGCAAATGCTGCATTGATGGTAGCTGCATTGATGGCTTCTTCCGGCAGCATTTTCATTTGAATACAACTCATGGATACAACTGTATTCATATTTCCACTTGGAGATGTGCCGGGATTAAAATCGGATGCCAAAGAAATGGCACAGCCGGCATCAATTAATTTTCTGGCGGGTTGAAAATGCATTCTTAAAAAGTAGGCCGCTGTAGGCAATAAAGTTCCAATAGTTGAAGAAGCAGCAAGCATATCAATGGCTTCCTGGTCCATTGTTTCCAAATGATCTACGGAAACCGCACCGAGCCGTACGCCTGCCTGTACGCCACCGGAAGCGTGTAATTGATTTGCATGGATTTTCGGTTTCAATCCATATTTCATTCCTGCTTTACATATTGTTTCTGTTTCTGATACAGAAAAAAAGCCATCTTCGCAAAACACATCAATATAATCAGCAAGGTTTTCTTTTGCAATTGCAGGCAGCATTTCACGGATAATTAAATCTATATACCCGCTATGATCCTGCTTAAATTCTTCGGGGAAACTATGTGCTCCGAGAAAAGTTGCTTTTACAGGAATAGGCGCTTTTTCTTTAAGCCTTTTTATAATACGCAACATTTTCAATTCGCTTTCTACAGACAGGCCATATCCGCTTTTAATTTCAATTGCGCCTGTTCCGAGATGCATCACTTCCTGTAATCTTTTCCATGATTGTTCAAACAATTCAACTTCCGGCATGGCTCTTAACTTTGCAGCAGAATTTAAAATGCCGCCGCCTTTTGCTGCAATGCCGGCATAACTCATGCCTTTAATTTTATCTACAAATTCTTCTTCCCTGCTTGCCGCAAATACAAGATGGGTATGGCTATCGCACCATGACGGCAATATAAACCGGCCTGCTGCATCTACTATTTCCGAATGCAAATATTGCTCAGGCAAATCAAGCATATTTCCATAATCAATTATTTTTTCTTCTTCAATTAATAGAAATGCATTCTCTATTACAGGTAGCACTGCTAAATCTTTTCCTTTCAATACATTCGTTTTTTCACGGGTATTTACAAGGCATTTTATATTTTTGAATAGTTGCTTATTCATTTGGCAATAGTACAAATAGGTTTGCAGCTTCTTGTATTTTTTGCAAGTATCTTCAAATATCTTTGCGATTACTTATGAAATCATTGATTGTTTTTTTACTTTTTATTTTATGCTACTTCATTGCTTTTAGCCAGCAACGCCCAAAACTCGGCCTCACGCTGAGCGGAGGCGGTGCAAAAGGTTTGGCACATATTGGAATTTTAAAAGCAATAGATTCGGCCGGCCTTCACATAGATTATGTAAGCGGAACCAGTATGGGCGCTGCTGTTGGAGCAATGTACGCAATTGGATATTCTGCGGATACTTTATTAAAAATTGCAAAAAAAACAGACTGGGATTTATTGCTCAGTAATGCAGCATCATTGAAAAGTTTATCCATTGATGAAAAATCTGAGTACAATAAATATGCAATAGAATTGCCCTGGGAAAATAATGGGTTTCGGCTTCCAAGTGGCGTATTGGAATCAGAAGAACTTTGGCTCAAATTAAGTGAATACTTTTTCCCGGTGTATTCAATAAAAAACTTTTCTCAATTGCCAAGAGGTTTTGCCTGCGTGGCAACAGATATCGCAAGTGGAGAAGGAGTAGTACTTGATTCCGGAGAAATCACGCAGGTTGTACGTGCGAGTATGACGATCCCTTCAGTATTTACGGCTGTTCCGATTGACGGAAGAAAATTGGTAGATGGAGGTATTGTCAATAATTTTCCCGTAAGTGTTGCCAAAAAGGAAGGTGCGGATATTGTGATTGGCAGTAATGTGGCCGGAAGTTTATTGGCCAAAGAAAAGATTACCAATATTTTCCAGGTGTTGCTTCAGGTTGCTTTTTTCAGGGAAGACCGGGATGCAAAGGAGGAGAAAAAAATGTGTGATATTTATATTTCTCATCACCTGGATGATTATACTATGGGAAGTTTTGGATCAGTAAATGAAATCATTAAAGAAGGTATATTACGAGGCGATTCCATTTATCCAAGGCTTAAAAAATTTGCAGATTCGCTGAATAAAATTTATGGGCCGTATAAGCGCAGCTATCCTATTTTACCAAAAGTGGAAGCCTTAAAAATTACAGCTTTTGAAGTGCATGGCCTTTTAAAAACCAATAAAACTTTTTTCCTGCACAGGATAGATATGAAGCCCAATCAATATTATACGGCAAAAGATATTTCCAATCATATACGAAAAGCTTTTGGTACCCGCTATTATAAAAAAATAATTTACGAATTGCAGCCATTGGAAGATGGAAGCGTGAAAATTGTTTTTGATGTAGAAGAAAACCCCTTCACTTTTGCAAAAGCTGCTCTCTCTTATAATTCATTTAATGGAATCAGCATTATCGGGAATATCACTTCGAGAAACTTTTTTACGCCCTATTCCAGGAGCCTTGTATCTGTAAATATTGGAGAAAACCTACGCATACGTGGTGAGCATTTGCAATATTTTGGAAAATTCAAAACGCTCACTTTAGCCACATCTGTTGAAGCCGCCAATATTGGTTTTACAAATTATATTGATTTTGTAAAAGATGGCACATATCGGTTAAGCACTTTCACTGCGGATATAAATACGCATTGGACAATGAGAAGAAATTATGCAATTGGCATTGGCACCCGTTTTCAATCTTACTATTATAAACCGGATATTCCATCAAAATTTGAGTTGCGTGGGTACAATAACTTATTGAACAGTTATGCTTTCATAGAACTGAATACATTGAGCAATGCAATTTATCCTAAAAAGGGCATACAGTTTTCCGGGCAGGCAGGATTTATTTATAATCAACATCACGATTTAAATTATTACCGGAATGGAAGTATTATTTTAAGCGAAGATTCAATCAATGGACAGTTCTCCAATTATTGGTATGTACATGCAGCTTTTAAAAATTATTTACCATTAACACCAAAATTCACCTTTCTAACTGCAATGCAATTGGGTATTGCTTTTCATAGTAAATCTATTTTTAATGGTGATTATTATATCGGTGGGCTTACATCAAGTTTTCCCAATCAAATTGTTTTTGCCGGTTTGGGTGAAGGAACTGTACGAAGCAACAGTGCAGCGATGTTTCTTGCCGGTTTGCGTTATCGTCCATATACAAACCTGTATATCACTGCAAAAGCGAATGTGCTTGCTTATGACCTCATTAAAAATTCTGAAATTGCAAGGTCCGGGAACTTTTTATCCGGCTATGCTATCACGCTGGGATATAATTTTATTTTAGGCCCATTGGAATTAAGCGTTATGTATTGCGACCAATCAAAAAAATTATTGCCTTATATTAACCTGGGAATTCCCTTTTAAAATATTAAAAAAAATGAAACGCTTTACCGATCAAATGAACCGTGAAGTGATTTTGACTGAATATCCACCACGAAAAATTATTTCTTTGGTGCCTTCCATTACTGAATTATTATTTCAACTTGGTTTGGAAAAACAAATTACAGGCGTTACAAAGTTTTGTGTTCACCCAAAAAATGCTTGTAAAAACAAAATTAAAATAGGTGGCACAAAAAATATCCATATTGAAAAAATAATACAAATGAAGCCGGGCCTCGTTATAGCCAATAAAGAGGAAAATGTAAAAAATCAAATTGAATGCCTGGAAAAATTATTTCCTGTGTGGATGAGTGATGTAAATGATTTTAATGAAGCCATCAATATGATTCTTCAAATCGGTGAAATAACCGGAACAACTAAAAATGCACGTGAAATCATTCAAGCCATTCAAACCAATTTTTCAAAAATTATTATACCGGTGAGAAAAATAAAAGTAACTTATCTTATCTGGCAAAACCCTTTTATGGCTGTAGGAGGCGATACTTTTATTCATAGTATGCTTTCAAAAGCAGGGTTTGAAAATGTTTTTGAAAATGAAAACAGGTACCCGGAAATTACATTACAAAACATCATGGATAAGCAAACAGAAATTCTTATACTTTCTTCAGAGCCCTACCCTTTTAAAGAAAAACATCAAAAAGAATTTGAAAATCTTCTTCCCGGTATCAACATCATATTGGCAGATGGTGAAATGTTTAGTTGGTATGGCAGCAGGATGATGAGCGCTGCACAGTACTTTAGGGAAATGCAGCTACAATTGAATAA
>CAYXHX010000044.1:7681-8913 GCA_964464835.1 uncultured Chitinophagaceae bacterium
TAATAATAGCATTATAACGAGATATTTTTTCCTGCCATGAAAAACTTATGTACTGAAACAAATTTTAAATCTTTGATATATCTTTATTTTAAAATTTCTGTTTTTTCAGTTTTTTAGAATCAGAAAAATTTAATGTGTAATAATTTTTGAATCACCCAAAAACTGCAATATGAAAACTACAACGATCAAAATAACTGTTTTTCTTTTTGCATTTATATCAATGACTGTAACTTTTGGACAAACTGCAACAGATTATCTTAATTTGGCAAAACCCATTTTATTTGATAAAATGGTTTACAAATTAACCTGGTCTGCTCACCCTACGGATAACTACTTTAAACAAGAATACATTTCAACAAGTGACAACCCCGAAAAATTCAAACGGCTGCTTACCTTCGATGTACTTATCGGTAACCAGGAACTGAAAGATATAGTTACAAAAAAAGTGGAAGAACTGAAAGATCTAAAACAAACCGACCCGATTATAAATTACCGGGTTCTTGAAAAAGGAAATGAGATAATGCTTGATTTTGTTTTAGGTGGATATTCGGCAGACGGAAAATCTTTGAACATTATTGAAAGAAATGTATATCGCTATACTTTATTAAATAAAAATACATTAAAAGGCATTTTATTGTTTGCAGTCAGTGACAGAGCTTATGGTAATGAAATTGATGATTTTCTTTCTGATCTTAAAAACAATCAATTGGATTTACTGAATGCAGTAACTGCATTTCATATACCGGAAATTACCGTTTCTAAATAAAAAAGTTGCTGCTTTTTAAAAGAAAAGAAATCTGTCTCATTGATGTTCTTCAAAAACCCTAAATTCCTCAATTTCATTTGCCATTACAAGGCGTTCCCTTATATTTGCAGCCGGGAATTTTTCCGGGAAAATACAAAATGTATTTTCCAGTTATTCCAAATCAATCAAACCAATTTATTCAATCAATTTACCCGCTATGGCAAATGAAAAGATCCTTCAAATCATGGGTGATAAAGGCGCAAACCTGCTGAATCACAAATGTACGACCATTGACAAATCAATGCTAACACTACCTTCTGTTGACCATATTGATAAAGTATGGGCATTCAGCAACCGCAATCCGCAAGTATTGCGCAGTATGGAACAATTACTCAGCCACGGCCGCCTCGGTGGAACCGGTTATTGCAGTATACTGCCTGTTGACCAGGGTATAGAACATAGTGGTGCCAGTGCATTCGGCCCCAAC
>CAYXHX010000044.1:8964-10145 GCA_964464835.1 uncultured Chitinophagaceae bacterium
AATTTGACCAAACTTTATTTGGCACTGTAAAAAATGCCTGGAACCTTGGTGCAATGGCAGTTGGAGCAACTATATATTGGGGAAGTGAAGAAAGTACACGTCAATTAAAAGAAATTTCAGAAGCCTTCGAACAAGCGCATGAGTTGGGAATGGCCACTATCCTTTGGTGCTACCTGAGAAATGATGCTTTCAAAAAAGATGGGGTTGATTATAGTGCAGCAGCAGACCTGACCGGGCAAGCAAACCATCTTGGTGTAACTATCCAGGCAGATATTATTAAGCAAAAATTGCCTGTTAATAATGGCGGCTACAATGCCATTAAATTCGGGAAGACAAATAAAGCTGTGTATGAAAAATTGACAACGGATAACCCAATTGACCTTTGCCGTTATCAATTGGTAAATTGCTATATGGGTAAAGTAGGATTGATTAACAGTGGTGGTGAAAGTAAAGGCGCCGGTGACTTGTATGATGCTGTAGAAACGGCTATTATCAATAAACGTGCTGGCGGTATGGGTCTAATCATGGGCAGAAAAGCTTTCCAGAAACCCATGAAAGAGGGTATTGAATTATTGAATACAGTGCAGGATGTTTATTTGGATGATTCCATCACTGTTGCTTAATAAAGATTATTGAATTTCCTGCTGCATTATTTTGTGCAGCAGGTTTTTTTTACATTTGTAAATTTCCGGGAAGAAATTTGCTTATTGCTTTTTCCTTACCTTCATTTCCCCAATGTAGAAAAATAATGAACAAAGAAAATAATAAAGAACCCAAAGAACCCCAGGAAGACTTTTTTGAAACCTCCCTTTCCGGTGAGGAAGATGCACTGAATAAGGAAACTGCTCAAAGGCAAAAATGGTATAAAAGACTAAGAAAAGGCATCACCACATCTACTTCCGATAAAAAAGAAATGCCGGAAGGCCTTTGGACAAAATGCCCGGAATGCAGTTATATCTGTACAACTACGGAATTAAGGGAAAACTTATTCGTTTGCCCAAAATGCAAATATCATCACCGCATAGGCAGCCTTGAATATTTCGATATTTTATTTGACAATAAAGAATATGAAGAATTATTTGACAATATCCGTAGCAAAGACTTTTTATCATTTACCGATCTGAAACCTTACGGAAAAAGGCTTGAAGAAATTGAAAGAAAAACGGGGCTTACAGATAGTT
>CAYXHX010000044.1:10155-12337 GCA_964464835.1 uncultured Chitinophagaceae bacterium
CGTGTAGGAACGGGAAAAGTAAATGGCGAGGGAATGGTTATTGCCTGCATGGATTTTGCATTTATCGGCGGTTCATTGGGCAGCGTGATGGGAGAAAAATTCAGCCGTGCTATTGATTATTGTATTGAACATAAATTACCCTATATCGTAATTTCAAAAAGTGGAGGCGCACGCATGATGGAAAGCGCTTTCAGCCTGATGCAATTAGCTAAAACTAGCGGAAAATTATCCCAGCTAAGCGATGCAAAATTGCCGTTCATTTCTGTACTTACCGATCCTACTTTTGGTGGTATCACAGCAAGTTTTGGCATGCTTGGCGATTTAAATATTGCCGAACCTGGCGCCCTCATTGGCTTTGCCGGCCCTCGCGTGATAAAAGAGACCATTAAAAAAGATTTACCCGAAGGTTTTCAACGCAGTGAATTTTTACTCGAACATGGTTTCCTCGATTTTATTGTTGACCGAAAAAACCTGAAAGATAAACTTGCCCAAATTGCCCGATTCTTCGAAAATTGATTTTCTTTTTTTAAATTTCATTTCTGTAAATACCATTTTACCGGAACATTAAAGCATACATCAAATGGCTACGAAAGAAATGAAAAACAGGCAGGCATATTTTCAATATCATATTGAAGAAAAATATATTGCCGGCATCGTTTTACTGGGAACAGAAGTGAAATCCATTCGTGAAGGGAAAGTAAGTTTTAATGATAGCTTTTGCATTCTTGATAAAGGTGAATGTTGGGTGCGGGCTTTATATATTTCTGAATATTCACATGGTAATGTCAATAATCATCTTCCGGTTCATGACCGGAAACTTTTACTTACAAAAAGAGAAATAAAAAAGTTACAAGCTGCCACAAAAGAAAAAGGTTTTACCATTATTCCGCTGCGTGTTTTTTTCAATGAGAAAAATTTAGTGAAAGTGGAAATAGGCCTTGCCCGCGGAAAAAAAATCCATGATAAAAGAGAAACTTTAAAAGCACGTGATACCGAAAGGGAGTTGCGCCGATTCATACAATAAAAAACGTTGCAAAAAATTCACAACGTTTTTTATAAATAATTTTAACCCTATTGCTGATTAATCAAATTATATAATTCATCCAACTTTGGTGAAAGAATAATTTCTGTCCGGCGGTTTTTTGCCCTGCCTTCAGGTGTAGAGTTTGTTGCAACCGGGTCATACATACTATGGCCTGAAGCAACCACACTTCGCGGGTCAACTTTATATTCATTTACCAAAATCCGTACAATAGAAGTAGCGCGTGCCGTACTTAAAGCCCAGTTATCTTCATACTTTCCACGAATAGGAATAGAATCTGTATGGCCTTCAATATTCACGGAAATATCAGGGTTTAAAACCAACACTGCGGCCAATTTACTCAATGCATCTTTGCCTTTTTCATTCACTACTGCACTTCCCGATGGAAATAATAAGCCTTCACTTAAACTCACATATACTTTTCCATTCTTCTGTGTTACAGTCAATTCATTGGCTGTAAAGCCCACCAATGCATCCGCCATTTTCTTTTTCAAAGCTTCCGCTTTCATCTTTTGCTGATCAAGTAAAGCCTGCAACTGGGCAAGTTTCTTTTGTTGCTCAGCAAGTGTTTGCTGATTTTGATTTAATGTATTTGTCTTATTGCTGATATCATTGTTGAGCGAAGTATTTTTATCCTGCAAATCAGTTATTTGTTTTTGAAGTATAAGTATTTGGCCTTGCAAATCGGATACTTTATTTGCAAGTATGGCACTATCGCTTCTTAAATACCTGTTGGCAATTTGTTCATCAAGATATTTTCTTTTTGCTACACAACCGGATAAAAAAATCAATCCTGCGAGCGCAGTAAAAATCATTTTTGTATTGAGCTTCATATTAAATGTTTTTGGCTAATATCGGAAAAAATAATGCCAAAGAAGTTTTTAATAAAAAAATGTAGCAAAATGAGCAACGACAATTTATTTTCATTTCAAATTAATTCAATAACGCACTGCTTCAATTTCCTTACTTTTGAAATAAAAAATTCAGGCCATGCATCGTAGAAAGTTATTAAAGATTGGTTCATTAGGCATTGGTGCCTTAGCCGCTAAAAATTTATTTGCTTCTGGTTTTTCCGGGAATGCAGGCAGGAAACCAATAGTTCTTTCCACATGGGATGCCGGTATTGCCGCCAATAAAGCT
>CAYXHX010000045.1:0-1226 GCA_964464835.1 uncultured Chitinophagaceae bacterium
CTACTTTTTTAACTACCTCAACAGTTTTTTAGGTTACATGGAGACTTGGCAAAAGCGGGGCTGGACGGAAGAGCAATCAGCAGTGGTAACTCTATTGTACTGCAGTTCGGGCTTGACGAATAAAGCCCAGCTTTAGTTCTTATAATTTATCTTTAGCAAAAAGCCAGGCAGCGGTTCCGGCGGACGAAATTCTATTTCCCCACCATCGGCAATAC
Organism: uncultured Chitinophagaceae bacterium; assembly: GCA_964464835.1. GTDB lineage: Bacteria > Bacteroidota > Bacteroidia > Chitinophagales > Chitinophagaceae > JAFDXJ01. Next base: position 216 of record CAYXHX010000045.1, read on the forward strand.
CTGTCCGTTACAGGCAAGCGTGGAAAAATTCACTAAAATCACAAAAACGCTTTTCACAGTAATTTAAATAAATCTAACAGTTTATGTTTTTAAAAAATTAGACTGATGCAGTATAATGTCCCCAAACACATTAAAGGTCTCACAACTGAGGAATTAAAAACCTCTCGAAAAAAATTTGGTTTCAATCAAATAGACGCTATTAAAAAAAACGCGTGGTATAGGATGTTGCTCGATATTTTGAAAGAACCTATGCTGCTTTTGCTTATTGCGGTAACAGTTATTTATATAATAGTTGGCAATTATTCCGAAGCTATTTTTATGTTGGGCGCTATTATTGCCGTTTTTAGCATTTCATTCTATCAAGACAATCGCAGTAAAAAAGCACTGGAAGCGTTGAAAAAATTGAACGAACCGTTAAGTACTGTTATCAGAGATTCAATCGTGATGCAAATTCCCACAAACGAAATTGCCGTTGGCGATTTGTGCATTGTCGAAGAAGGAAAAATGATTAGTGCTGATGGCAAAATTGTGCATAGCAATGATTTTTCAGTTAATGAAGCCTCACTAACAGGCGAAAGTTTTTCAGTATTTAAAAGTCAAGAAACCGAAGATAGAAAAGTATATAGCGGAACGCTGGTAGTATCTGGTTTGGCCATCTTTAATGTAGAGAAAATTGGAGCAGAAACCAAACTAGGGAAAATCAGTCAATCAATTCAAGATATCAAAGAAGTTCCTTCGCCACTGCAAATTCAAATTACCAAATTTGTAAAAGGAATGGCGGTTATTGGTGTTATCGTGTTTCTGATGGTTTGGGGATTTAGCTATTGGCAATCAGGAGATATTATAGAAAGTTTACTGGCCGGATTAACCTTGGCAATGTCTGTGCTACCAGAAGAAATCCCTGTAGCCTTTACAAGTTTTATGGCTTTGGGCGCCTGGAAGTTAATGAGTGAAGGTGTCATCATTAAACGTAGCAGTGTGGTCGAAACATTGGGAAGCACCACAGTAATC
>CAYXHX010000045.1:1236-12222 GCA_964464835.1 uncultured Chitinophagaceae bacterium
ATTACTGAAAACTCCATGCGACTGAAACTTTTATTTGATTACAAATCAAACAAGGTTTTTGAGAATACTCAATTCAATACTCCTGAGCTTTCAGAGCTTATTCGCTTTGCTATGTGGAGTAGTGAACCCATTCCGTTTGATCCAATGGAAAAAACACTGCATCAAATTTATGAGCAAACACAACCTAATGACCAGCGGAAGGATTTTCAAATGATACACGAATATCCATTAGAGGGTAAACCTCCAATGATGACGCATCTTTTTGAAAATAGTTTAGGACAAAGAATTATTGCCACAAAAGGTGCACCCGAAGCCATTCTTGCGGTTTCTAATCTTTCTGAGAGCGAGAAGGACAATTTACGACAACATATCATCAATTTTGGAACACAAGGCTACCGAGTACTGGGCGTTGCTAAATCTAATTTTGAAGGAAGTCTCTTTCCAGAAAAACAACAAGATTTTTCTTTTGACTTTTTAGGATTTACCGTTTTCTACGATCCACCAAAAGAAAACATTCAAGAGGTATTTAAAAAGATCTATGCTGCAGGCATCAAGGTAAAAGTAATTACGGGAGACAATGCAGATACAACAAGGGCTATTGCGCATCAAGCAGGAATTATAAACGAAACACCAGCAGTAAACGGAAAGGAAATCGTTCATCTCACAGAAACAGAATTGATGGAACTATCTAAAAGCACCACACTGTTTACCCGAATGTTTCCCGAGGCAAAATTAGCAATGGTAAACGCTCTTAAAAAGAACGAGGAAGTTGTTGCAATGTTGGGAGATGGCGTAAATGATGCACCTGCTCTGAAAGTAGCTCATATTGGTATAGCGATGGGAAACAAAGGGACAGAAATTGCAAAAGCGGCAGCAGCATTGGTTATAGCAAATGATGATTTAGATAAATTGATTACTGGAATAGCGGCAGGAAGAAGAATTTATACCAATATCAAAAAAGCCATTCAGTATATTATATCCATTCATATCCCAATTATTCTAACGGTTTCATTACCCTTGTTTTTGGGTTGGATATATCCGCATATTTTCACACCGGTACATGTTATTTTCTTGGAGCTAATAATGGGTCCAACCTGTTCTATTGTCTATGAAAATGAGCCGATGGAAAAAAATACAATGCTAGAGAAACCACGTAAAATGACCGAGACATTCTTGAGTTGGAAAGAATTAAGCATTAGTATTATTCAGGGATTGGTCATTACCGCAGGCGTTCTAACTGCATATCAGTATGCCGTACAAAACGGAAGTAACGAAGCAACTACACGTTCAATAGTTTTCACAACCTTAGTATTTGCAAATGTGTTTTTGAGTATGGTTAATCGCTCATTCACTTACAGTGTATTTGATAGTTTTAAAAATAAAAATACATTGTTCCCATTAATCCTTGGAGCATCTTTGGTTTTACTTATTGCAATACTCTATATTCCGCCATTCGCTTCTTTCTTTCAATTAAGTAGTATAAATTTCCAGCAATTCGTAATCTCAATTTTGATTGCTGCCGTGTCGGTGTTGTGGGTCGAAGTGTATAAATGGATTAAAAGGTTGAAAATAAATAGCTAAATGACACAGTTAACGAAAACGCCAGCCTGTAACATGGTATCCAAAAGCGGGGCTGAACGGCTCAGATTAACTTTATTACTAAATTTGAACTGTGGTATTCTATTGAGCGAAAGTGATAAAACTCCCGCCTTCGGCAATACCCAAAACGTTACCTGCTATGTTAGAGCGACCGTCCACATCGAGACATATTGACTGAGTGACAAGCTACATTTGTAGAACAAACGGACACAACTAAACCAGCGACTTGGACGAAAGGATTACCGTAAAACAAAATAGTTAAATTCGTAACAGAGAACATTTGATATTTTTTTATCTTTGTAGGTAGCAAAAGTAATTAAGATGAAGACAGCAGATATGAATATAAACTTGGTTGACAGCTACTTTACGTTGCTGAAAAATCTAAGCCCAAACAATAAATTGGAGCTTATCGCCCGACTTTCAAAGTCAATGAAAACCACGAAAGCTAAAAAAGATACTTCTTGGGAAGCATTATTTGGTGCTTGGGAACTTGACGTCCCCACTGACGACTTTGTTGAACAACTGAAAAAGGATAGAACTTTCACTCGCAAATCTATTGACTTGTGAAAAAGTATCTTTTAGACACCAATATTTGTGCTTATTTCTTCAACGGACAGTTCAGCCTTATAGAAAAAATCCGTGAAATTTGATTTGAAAATTGCGTTGTATCTGAAATAACGATTGCCGAACTGAAATACGGAGTAGCTAAAAGTACAAAAAAAGAGAAGAACCAACAAGCACTTGTTACGTTTCAACCTATAGTAGAAGTTCTTCCAATTTTTCCTGCTCTTGACGTTTACGCAACCGAAAAAGCTCGACTAAAAACTAAAGGGAAAATGTTAGATGATTTTGATTTGCTTATCGGTTCGACAGCTATTTTTAACAACCTGACTTTAGTAACTAAAAACGTAAGCGATTTTGATCGATTGGATGGAATTGTTATTGAAGATTGGACAACACCCTGATAACAACACAGCAGGTAAAATTGGTATTGCCTATAGAAATGGAAAACAAAAAATTAGAAAAATTATTTCTTGCGATTTACTTCAACGACTTAGAAAAAGTTATTGAGTTTAAGAATCAATTTCCCGAACTCTATGCCAAAAAGAACAAATTTCCAATAGACAAAGACACAACTTTTGATCTAATAAATTTGACATTTTTCAACCAAACAATATGGTTTGACGGAGATTGGATAGACGACATAAAGCCATTAGTTGAGAAGCAAAGAGATCGGACAGAAAAAATGTTAGACTTTTGGCAGTTAGAACTTGGACAAAAAGAAATCCATAGGCAAATTGAATACAATCACTACTGCAACTACTTTTATTGTGATGACCCCAACGACCCAGAAGATAACGAAGAAATAATAATAGACCCAATTTCATATTTTTTAAAAAAAGGGTTTCGTGAACTTGATTTGAGAGTATATAATCGTGTTGAATGTTTTGATTTTGTAGAAGCAAAGAAATTATTAGAACAAGGTGCAAAAATCAATATCCACTTTTATAATGACGGAGACAGCAGTGCAATTAGACGCATCTCAGACGAAGCTTCGTTTTTAGCTACGTGTAAAGTTATTCCCGAATTTGAAGTATTTGAAACAAAGGGTTACAAACAAAATTTTGACATAAAAAGAATGTTTGGTGACATACTTGGTTTAGCTGCACATGAAGAAATGTATCACCTGTTAAACGAGTATGCCGAAGACGAATGAACAATTTGGCTGCCTATAACAAGCATATATGCAAAAGCATGGCCGAAGGAAGTAATTGAGCATTTGTACCACTATCAACTTTTGTTTATATTTTCGGCTGACGAATATGCATTTCCGCCACATCGCAAATACTTAACCGTTGTACGCCACTTTATAGAACACTTCACGTTTCAAAAGAATAAATTTGCTGAAAAGATTTTTTCAAGATGAGCCTAATCGTTGCAAGAAAAGATGGTAGCAAAATTGGTATTGTTAGTGATACAAAATTGACACACCCTCATCACGAAACAAAAAATCATAAAAATTCTCCAAAGGAAGGAATTGTAAAAACGGTAATCTTAAATGAAAATTTGTGTGTTTCCTTTGCAGGAGAAATAGAACCAGCAGAACTTGCTTTAAAAGAAATAAATACTTCGACAGATACAAACTCAATTCTTCATTTGCTTGAGAAATTTCATACCCTTTCAAAAGGAGAAACTGAATTTATATTTTGTATTGGCAAACCAAATTTGACCATCTACGAAATTAAAAATGGAATTGTACAAGAAACAAATCATTCTTGGATTGGTGACAAAACTGCTTTTGAGAATTTCCAAAAAAGCATACTTGCTCCTCCTGCAAAAGAACAACGACAAGAAAAAATTGAAACTCCATTACAAAACTCAAAACCAAACCAACCAAGTATTACGATTACAGAAATGAATTTATCAATTGAGGTTAGCCAAAATTCTTCAATACTATCAAAACTTTCTTCTGCAATGGACAGCGTTTTAGAAAATGACAGTATAAGTTCTGTTGGCGGATTTAAGGTCAATGTTATTTACGACAATAAATTCTTTTATAATGGCTATATTAAAAATTACCGACAAAACGTAATAATGACTGGATACGGTGCACAAGCAATTGGACACGGAACAGCTCAAGACGGCTCTTATTCAATCAACTTTATTGGAGGTTCTTCGGATTTTAAAAGTGTGGCTTTGCATGTTTCGCAAGGCAACTTTGGAATAGTTTATACTCGAACTGACAATGGACTATTAAAGCCAGTTATACTTAATTTTGACGAAGTTGATTTTAGTGATGAAATACAAGGCAAGTACAACATTACTTCGAGTTTTTCGACACAAGACAGAATTCAAAAATATTTTACGAAAGCAAGTAATTTATTTCATCAAAAAAATTACAGACAATCAGAAATATATTTTGACAAAGGATTTAATGCAGCCAAGGGAGCTGAAAAAGCAAAATTTTTATTTAGTAAAGGACTTCTTTTACTGAACCTTGCAGACAAGAAACCTGCAATGAAAGCATTTTCTGAAACAATTAAAATTGACCCAACATATACGACCAGAATTCTGAACGTATTGCATCCCAAACATTGACAAAAGCGGCGTACATCAAGTGCATTGGTAATAACAGGGGCAACGAATTTAATTTCAACTTTTTGTTCGATAATCAACAGAAGACCGGGCTTGACTTTTACTATTGAGCTTTTGTACTTATCCAGCACAGTAGAAAGCCCTCCCTTTGGCTGCAAATTTTTGGTCAGCTACACCATCTTTTACGCACTAAATAACTAATGGGATTTATTGTAAATTTGCCTTAATGCAGATTTTAGCAGTAAAATAATATATTCAACGTATGGCAACTTCTTCCAATTCCTTTGCAGAAAGTTCGAGCATGAATACGGAGGCCATTCGGTGCCCCAAGTGCAACGGTATTATGGTGCAGGGGTTCATTATTGACTTTAAGGGAACAAAGTTTAGTATCGTCAGCACTTGGGTCGAGGGAGCTCCGGGTAAGCCCACCTGGTTTGGTTCATGTGTTCCGGCTCCATCGGAAAAATGCATCCCAGTGGGTACGTTCCGCTGTTCGGTGTGTGGCTTCCTGGAGTCGTATGCGCAACCGGAATTTGCCGCTGCCAAATGAAAAACTGGCAGGCCTAAAGCGAACCCGCCGATATTGAATGATAAATAAACTCTGCAAATCTTCATACGAACCGGTAACCTGACGAAGTACACAGTACTGCAAATTGAACGATTTAAAAGATGTAGGAAAGTTCATCAACTTATTGAAAAGGCTAACATTCGTGTTGCTACTATACTGGCTAATGAAAGTGCAATAAGCGTTAGCTTATTCAACAAATCTGCAAACTACATGTGTGCATTGGCAATAGCAGGCTTAACGAATATAATTTCAGCTTTTGTTCGCTAATGTACAAGTTGCAAAACAAGACTTAACCCAAAAGAGGTGAGTGTTGTGTTGAATGCATTTACAGGACAGATCAATGTCTCCAATATATTAGGAACATCCTGCTGTTTTTAAAAACGATGGAAATGCAGCTAATTTGCTGGTTGGCAAAAATGCGAGAAGACGGAATACAATCTTTACTTTTCAAAAAAGGCAATCAGTGGCTTGTAATACTTTTATAAAAACTTATTTTTTCAATACTTCTCCTTCTATTGTCAAAACCACAGGTTGAGGAATATTGAAATATTTAATAGTTACTTTTTTAGAAAATGCACCTGGTGTATCTGCTTTATAGGTAACTTTTATAATTCCGTTCTTACCACTTAAAACAGGTTTTTTATCATATTCAGGATCTGTGCAGCCACATTCTGCCGTAGCAGTTTCAATCAATAATGGCTTACCTGTATTATTGGTATAAACAAATTCTGTTGTCACCGGTTTATTCAAAACTATTTTCCCAAACGAATAGGTTAGCGATTTAAATACAACATCATTCTGTATGTTTTGCGCCAATACAGGCAAAACAATTGCGAACGCTATTATGCTCAATAATTTTTTCATGTTTGAATTATTTTAATCCTTCTTTCATTTTTGAAACAGCGCTGTTTGCAGGTGCTGCATTATCCGGGGCTTTGAAAGTTTCACCATGAAATTTGATAACTTCTGTCATCCCATTATCAAAATAAATAGTAACAAGTTTACTGAAATTGCCATCTGCATAGCCGCTAAAACCAAGTTTCACTGCAAAAGTATCACCGGGAGCATAAGGCCCCGCAGACCAGACAGGTGTAGTACATCCACAAGATTTAACGACATCTTTAATACCAATTGGTTTCGCAGAAATATTTTTCATATTTACAGAATATTCTACAGGTTTACCGTATGGGATTTTTCCGAAATCATGATCAAGTTCTGAAAAACTTACTACCTTACTTACATCTGTAGCAGTATCCTTTTGATTGGTTTGTGCTTTCACTCCTGTGAAGAAAAGGAATGCAGGTAAAACAAAAAGCCATTTTTTCATAAAATTAAATTTAAATGCTTCTGAATAAAAATCAAAACTAATGTAAAATTTATATTTAAATGAGCATAAACCTTACCATTTTTGATAAATAGGAAAATTTTAAATACTCTTTGCATTTCAAAAATCATTAAAAAACAATCCTTATTTTCGCTCTATGGAAAATGAAATTGCAGCCTCACAAGAGAAAAGAGATATGTTATCTTTTGAAGGATTTCGTGAAGAAGTATTATCCGATTATGAAATTGCTTGTAAAAGCCGGGAAGTAAGTTTACTTGGCAGAAAAGAAGTGCTAACAGGGAAAGCGAAGTTTGGCATTTTCGGAGATGGGAAAGAATTGGCACAAATTGCAATGGCGAAATTTTTTCAGCCGGGTGACTGGCGTTCAGGCTATTACCGGGATCAGACATTTATGCTTGCATCCGGTTTGCTTTCGGTAAAGGAATTTTTTGCACAATTATATGCGGATCCGGATATTAAAAATGAACCGAATAGTTCCGGCAGGCAAATGGTTAGTCATTTTTCTACTTCCAATTATTATAAGGATGGCGAATGGAGGGAACTTACTTCAATAAAAAATATTGCCGCTGATATGGCGCCAACCGCAGGCCAAATGCCAAGAAGCGTCGGCCTTGCCTTAGCATCAAAATTGTTTCGCGAATCTCCCGTTTTACATGATTTTCCAACCCTCTCTAACCATGGAAATGAAGTTTGCTTTTGTACAATTGGCGATGCATCTACAAGTGAAGGGCACTTTTGGGAAACCATCAATGCTGCCGGTGTTTTACAGGTTCCACTCGCAATTTTTGTATGGGATGATGGATATGGAATTTCTGTTCCTAAAAAATATCAAACAACAAAAGGTTCAGTTTCAGAAGCTTTAAAAGGTTTTCAGAAAAAAGATGGAACAAATGGCCTGGAAATTTATAAAGTCAAAGGTTGGGATTATGCAGGCCTTTGCGAAACCTTTGAAAACGGTTTACGCAAAGTAAGGGATACACATACGCCCGCATTATTTCATATTGAAGAACTCACACAACCGCAAGGGCATTCCACATCAGGCAGCCATGAACGATATAAAAGCGAAGAACGGCTTGCATGGGAAAAAGAATGGGATTGCCTGGCAAAAATGAAAGAATGGATATTATCAAATAATATTGCCGGTGAAGAAGATCTGTCAAAAATTGAAGACAGTGCAAAGTCAAAAGTACGTGAAGAAAAAAACACTGCATGGACAAATTACTTATCACCCATTCGTGAAGAAGTTGATAAAGCTACTGAATTGATAAAAGCTGTTACAGTCAATGATATGGACATTTATGCAGGCTTGCAGAAAATATCAACTGATCTTTCAACTAATAAAGAGGCCTTAAGAAGAGATGTAATGCACGCATTATCTATAGCTATTCAACTTACAGAACAAAGCGGGCAAAATACTTCACTTAAAAATTTTTATGAATCTTTAAAAAATAAAAACAAGGAATTATTTAATTCAAATCTATTTGATGAAAGCCCAAAAAGCGCGCTTAAAAAAATCGCAGTGGCACCTGTTTTTTCTGATGATTCTACAATCAATGGTTTTGAAGTATTGAATAAATATTTTGAAGCTTTATTTACGCAAAATCCAAAGGTTGTAGCTTTCGGTGAAGATGTTGGCTTTATAGGCGATGTAAACCAGGGCTTTGCCGGATTGCAACAAAAGTTTGGAGAAGAAAGAATTTTCGATAGTGGCATTCGTGAGCTTACCATTATGGGGCAGTCGATTGGCCTTGCACTTCGTGGGTTACGGCCTATTGCGGAGATTCAATATCTTGATTATTTATTATATGGCTTGCAACCTTTATCAGATGATGTTTCTACTTTACAATTCCGTACGAATGGCAAACAAGCCTGTCCTATAATTGTACGCACACGCGGCCATCGCCTTGAAGGGATTTGGCATAGTGGTTCTCCTATGGGAATGATCATTAATGCTTTACGTGGAATGCGAATTTGCGTTCCGAGGAATATGGTACAAGCTGCAGGCATGTATAATACGCTATTGGCAAGTAATGACCCTGCACTTGTAATTGAATGCCTGAACGGCTACAGGTTGAAAGAAAAATTGCCAGCCAATTTATTGGAATTTTCTGTTCCACTGGGTATTCCGGAATTTTTAAAAACAGGCGATGATGTTACTATCGTTTCTTATGGTTCTACGCTGCGTATCATTGAAGAAGCTATGAATCAGCCCGCATTAAAAAATACCTGTTGTGAATTGATTGATGTTCAAACATTATTACCTTTTGATATTCATCATTCTATTGTTGAATCTTTGAAAAAAACAAGCCGGATTATTTTTATAGATGAAGATGTACCGGGAGGTGCTACTGCATATATGTATCAACAAGTAATGGAAGTGCAGGGCGGATATAAATGGCTGGATGCTGCGCCCAAAACACTTACTGGTCAATCACACAGGCCGGCTTATGGAAGTGATGGAGATTATTTCAGTAAGCCAAATGTGGAATCTATTACAGAAGCAATTCTTTCCCTGATGAAAGAATAATTTTAAGAAGATATAATTTCTTTCACCCAGTTCAGGACAATTTTTAATTCATCCTCAAGCCCGAGATTTGTATTATCTAAAATTCGTGCATCATCCGCCTTTCTTAATGGACTGATTGCCCGATGGCTATCCATATAATCTCTTTCTTCAATATTTTTTCTTACTTCTTCATAAGTAATTCCCGGAGACTTAACATTCAATTCTTCATACCTGCGTTGTATTCTTGTATCCATATCTGCTGTAAGAAATATTTTTAATTCGGCTCCCGGGAAAACAGTTGTGCCTATATCCCGCCCATCCATTACAATCCCTTTTTGTAAACCCATTTTTCTTTGTTGATTTACTGCAAAATCCCGAACTGAACCAAGAGCCGATACTTTACTTACTACTTTACTTACTTTCATTTCCCGAATTTGTTTTTCTACGTTCTCATCATTTAAAAGCATGTCACTTTTTTGATCGCCGGCAGGTTTTGAAAAAGACAAATTGATTTGATCCAATGCATTTTTTATTTCATTTTTATTTTCCATATCAACATTCTTACGAAGAAAATAAAGTGTAATTGCCCTGTACATTGCACCACTGTCTATGAAGATATAATCCAATGCCTGCGCCAGTTTCAGCGCTAATGTGCTTTTCCCGCAGGAAGAAAAACCATCAATAGTAATGATTATTTTTTTTGCTTTCATTTTAAAAAACAAAAATACTCAAAAAAAAACTGCATTTGAAAAGACAGTTTAAATGTGGTTTTCCTAAATTTTAGCAATATGAAATATTTCAGTTTGTGGACATGTTAGGCACCAACTTAAGCCCGAAGGTACTTTACTTGAATTTGAATTACCGGGAGTTTCACTCACGGTAAAAATTATCGAAAATATTATTGCTCTTGCTTCTTAAGTTGATGGTTAATTTTATTCAATGTCAATCAATAGCTGCCTTTTTAGGCAGGTATCCATTACCCGCACACGAAAATTTGGGATACACCCGTTTACATGCTGAGCTACTTTATTTATTGTGATATTACTTCTACCCCGGGATGCTTTGATGTGTCAAAAATAAATTTGCTGTCAGATAAAGAAGCATTTGTGTTAATATTTGAAAGTGTGAACTCAATGGTATTGTCAGACTTATCAACAAGGCGTGCTTTCGTCACCAGGTTTTTTGCTTTATTTATAAATATATTCACTTGTTTAAAATTCTTTCTTTTATCTACAGGTATTAATTGTATCTCGTAAAAATTACCTGAAGATGAAACCAGTTTGTACGTAAAATCCTTTTCATAAAAATCGGAAAAGAATTTTTGAGGGGTAAAAGCATCATCATCATTTGGATTCACATTTTGAACAGTCACTTCATTTTCGCCATCATAATTCCAGGTTTTTATGCCATTAGAGAAAATTTCATTCCCGCCTTGTTTAATATAAAATTTACTTCCCTTTACGTACAACAGCCCATTTACCGAGCTTTTCTTAGATTTATTCTTATCAGTTGTGATGTATGAAAACGATGCGCTTAATGCAGGTATGGATTTTATATTAGCGCTCACTTTATCCAGAATTTTTTTTGCATTGGTGTCATTTTGTGCAAAACTTGAATTGCAACAGAAAATTGCTGAAAGCAGTATTAACCGGGTAATCATTGTATTCATCTTTTATATTATTGAATTTTTAAGAACGAAATTTCTGTCTTAGGTTTATTCAATTTTGTTGCCCAAATCTAGTTTACTTATTAAATTCAAAGGTTTTATAATATTATTAACTGATTTTCATAAGATTACAAATTAATCCTGTATAATTTGCCCGATTCACTTAATTTTGCACACTTTATGAAAATTTTCTTTCAAATATTGGT
>CAYXHX010000046.1:0-1816 GCA_964464835.1 uncultured Chitinophagaceae bacterium
TAATCGTTGGGCCCATAATACAATTGCATTGGAATGGTAGCCATCGAAGCTTGTGGCACCTGCACTTTCAGGTTAGCGCTTGCTTTAAATAATTCAGCAGTTGTATCCGGCAATAAAGTCATTTCGGCCTTACCTGCTGCAAATTTATTTTTTGATAATAATGTACTGTTGAAAAATTGTTGCTTGAAAGAAACCCATTCTACAGGTATTTCAAATTCTTTCGATGCGCCAGACATGGCGCTGCTATAATCAAACCCATCCTTATCAAAATAACACAGCCTCGATTGCTGAACTTCATACGTGTGGGATAATTGTTGCTGATGCATTTCCACATTCCATTGAATATTCAATGAATGTTGTGTAAGTAATTGGTCAGCGCCATTCAATAAAATATTCCAATCCACCATATAATCATTCGCGGGAATTTTAAACTGATGCGTAATGCTTTGCCCGGTAGAACCATTGAGCGTATAAGTGATGGTTTGTGAACCATCCGGGTTTTTGGTTATGGCCGGCGCATTAAAAAACATATTAGAGGTAAGCGCAGCATGATTCGGGCTTGTATTTATATTATATCCAAGGTGATCGCCGGGGCCGCCACTCAATACCACGGGCGTACTATCCATCTGATTATATTTTTTCAACACTACAGATTTCACCACACCACCTTTATTGGTGAAAATTACTTTCATCAATGGGTTTTCAACCGTTACCAAAGTTTCAGTACCTTTTGCAGCGCTTTCAAAATTCCCTGCTTCAGAAATTTTTGAAAGAGAATCCCTGCGAAGGGAGTCTAATCTTAAAGCCACAGTATCAACTGCAGGTGCTCTTGCAGCAATTGCTTTTTCAGTAGAATCTTTAATCTGTGCATCTCTTTCCTGTATGGCATGTGTTTGTTTTGAAGTGTACCAAAAAAATACAAAAAATAAAATGCCCAATAGTACAAAACCAATGATGGTATTCTTATCCGTTTTCATTCGTTCAAAAAATTTGAGCGGCAAAGGTAATGAACCGGGTGGATTTTGCAGGAATACTATCTTAATGGTAAAATAATCAGTTTTCACCATTCATTCACAATAAAAAACAGGGACGGTACACTTTAAATTAAATAAAGTTCGTTTATTTACTTTTCCTTCCTTAACCGCTATAGTTTTAATTCTATTTAATATAAATTTCCTGCAATGCAGCCCGAAACCCATGCGCTTTCCCAAAGGGAACAATTTCATACCTCCTCATTTACCAGGTTTTTATGGTGGTTGGCCACTGCGGAAGAAGATATTATCCGGGAATGCCGGATAGACAGGAACCGGTATGCCATCACCGGGTTTACCGTGCTTGGCACCTGGCTTTTTGCCACGCTTGCCTGGTCTTATTTTTTCAGTACGGTTGTCAATCATCCAATCCCTGCCATTTTATTGGGAATTTTTATGGGTGGGATCATTTTAGGGATTGACAGGGCATTGATAAAAGGCATCAATGCTAAAAATAAAAAGAAATTTATTCCATTACTTTTTCGTGGATTACTGGCAATTACTATCGGCACTTTTATGGCACAGCCTGCATTATTGTATTTGTTTAATAAAGAAATTCATGTACAGATTTCCTTAGATAATGAAAATAAGATCAAAGAGAAAAAAGGAAAAATGGATTCCCTGGATGCGCCACAGAAAAATGGATTACTCGCTCAAAAAAAGATGCTTGAACAAAACCTTGCATTGAAATATTCTGAAGTGTCAAATTCCCGGAATAGTTTCATTGCGGAATCAGATGGCAGTGGAGGCAGTGGAAAAATCGGGTTAAAAGATATAGCCCGTGC
>CAYXHX010000046.1:1826-2550 GCA_964464835.1 uncultured Chitinophagaceae bacterium
AGCAAAATGAATATCAAAAAATTGACAGTGCGTATAACATATTAAATAATCAAACTGCCATACAACTACAATCCATTGACAGTGCTTTGCAAAAAATGGAATTCAGGAATCAACAGGAAATGGCCGTATTTTCTGCATTGTTGAATGATGGTTTTCTTACCCGTATAGAAGCATTGCACAATTTACTGCAAAATAATAGCGCCGCACAATCGAGGTATTACCTGCTCATTATTATTTTGGTTTTAATAGAACTGATGCCGGTGATTGCAAAAACAATTTTGCCCAATGGCGCTTATGATGAAAAAATATTTCTTCGTGAAAAATTAGAAAAAGAAATGGCGCTTTCCAATATTGAACAGGAAAAAGCGCTGAAAGAATTATACAACAGGGAATCCTTTGAACAGGATAGTGATTTCATCAAACAATTTTTTGCAACATCCAAAACCGGAAGGGAAGAAATGTTTAACAAATTAGCTGCATGGAAAAAAAATAGTGATTCAAGTTTTGATAGCGTGTGGGAGGATATTAAAAAAGATTTCCTGGCAAAACAAGAAAATTAAAATCGTTTTTCATTTACTTTCATTTTCAATTTTTTAGAAAAGAAAAGCTGCACATAATTTTTTTTATAGTATTAATTTAAATCTCCAACTTCATCGTCACGGCATACAACTTGTAGTTCTCTTTTTTATACAGTACCTTTATTGCCCTACCTGCCTCTGAGAGA
>CAYXHX010000046.1:2560-4328 GCA_964464835.1 uncultured Chitinophagaceae bacterium
TTTTTTCATTTTATTCAAGTTACGATGCGGAATATTACCAGTACGGTCTATGATTTATTATTAAATATGCGTTCTCATTTTTTGGGAATAGGGTTACAACAAAAGTTTTCACACGAAGAACCTTTACGCGCGGAATTGTACAATAGTTACCGCATGAAGCAACATGGCGAAAGAGTGGCTTCATTGCATGGAATAATTGAAACAAAAATCCATGACCGGCTTTTAAAAAGGTTGGACAATAATGAAAAAATATTACTTGAAGTAAGAAATTTATTGGTAGAAGCAGTCAGGGAAAAACGCAATATCACACCTGCAAGTGAATGGCTGCTGGATAATTTTTACCTGATTGAAGAACAAATTGCTATTGGCCGGAAACACTTACCCAAAGGCTATAGCCAGAATTTGCCTATATTATCCAATGGAAATTCGGCCAGGCTACCGCGCGTATATGATATTGCACTTGAAATAATTTCACACAGTGATGGCCGTGTGGATATTAATAACCTATCCAGTTTTATAGAATCCTATCAAATCACTTCCAAACTTACAATTGGTGAATTATGGGCCATTCCCATTATGCTTCGGCTTGCATTAATTGAAAATTTACGCAGGATAGCCACACGAATTGCTATTGACCGCATTGATATAAATATTGCCGGCTACTGGTCTAATGAATTGAAAAAAACCGCAGAAAATAATCCCAAGGATTTGATATTAAAAATTGCTGATATGGCACGCAGTATGCCTTCACTCAGTAGTGCATTTGTTTCAGAATTTTCCAGGGAATTGCAGGTAAAAGGCCCGGCACATTCTCTCCCGCTTACCTGGATGGAACAGCAATTGACCGAGCTCGGTGATACTGTTGGCGAACTGATAATTTTTGAGAATCAAAAGCAGGCCGCCGATCAGGTTTCTATAAGCAATAGTATTAAAAGCCTTCGTTTATTAAGCACAACAGAATGGAAATCGTTTGTTGAAAATTTAAGCGAGGTAAATAAAATTTTATGTAAGGATATTGATGGTATTTATAAAAATATGGATTTCGCTACACGGGATTATTACCGTCATGTTATTGAAAACATTGCCAGGAAAAGTATGTTTTCAGAAACAGATATCGCGGAAATCGTTTTAAACCTGGCTATAGAAAAAAATGAACAAGGTGCACCCGTAAGGGAAAGGCATGTGGGTTATTTTTTAATTGATAAAGGCTTGCAGCAAACGCAAAGAGCTGCTCATGTGAAATTTTCAACGAAGGAAAAATTCGGGCATTTTTTTAAGAATGATCATTTGCAATTATATGCAGGCTCCATTATACTTTTAACAATCATATTGGTGGCCATTACGTGTTTATATTTTTACCGGTTCAATATTAATCTTTGGATTATTGGCGGAATTGGAATTATGTCTTTTGTTGGCCTCAGCCAATTTGCAACCTGGATCATTAACTGGATAACAACGCTTGTAGTGAAGCCCAAACTTTTGCCAAAAATGGATTTCACAAAATCCATCCCACCGCAATGTTATACCATGGTTGCAATACCTTCTATGATTGGTTCACTTGAAATGATTGATGACCTCGTAGAAGCGCTCGAAGTCCGGTATTTAGCCAATCCAAATAAAGGCCTTGTGTATTCATTAATTACTGATTTTAAGGATGCAGATGAACAGCACTTGCCGGGCGATGAAGCTTTAATCAATTATACCAGGCAAAGTATAGAAAGCCTTAATAAAAAATATGAACAAACGGGCAGGTGTGTTTTCTATTTAT
>CAYXHX010000046.1:4338-7300 GCA_964464835.1 uncultured Chitinophagaceae bacterium
CTAAAAAAGAAAAAAAATGGATAGGTTATGAAAGAAAGAGAGGCAAACTCGCAGCCCTAAACACTTTTCTTCGCAATCAGAACAACAATGCATTTTCAGTAATATCCGGTGATTTAAAAACATTGCCCTTTATCAAATATATTATTACACTGGATGCCGATACCCAGTTACCTCGTGAAACTGCTGCAAAACTGATCTCTTCGATGGCGCACCCTCTTTCAATGCCTGTTTACGACAATCATAAAAAAAGAATCGTTCATGGATACGGCATTTTACAACCCAGGGTTTCTGCAAGTTTGCCTCGTGGGAATAGCTCCTGGTACGCCAAAATTCATAGCAATGATTCCGGCCTTGATCCTTATACCCGCATCACCTCCGATGTGTACCAGGATTTATTTGGTGAAGGATCTTTTATTGGCAAAGGCATTTATGATATTGACGCTTTTGAAATGGTATTGGGTAGCCGGTTTCCTGAAAACCGTGTATTAAGCCATGATTTATTGGAAGGCAGTTATTTAAGATGTGGATTGGTTACCGATGTACAGTTGTATGAAGATTACCCGGAAAAATATATCACAGATGTCAGCCGAAGGCATCGTTGGGTTCGTGGGGATTGGCAAATTGCAAGTTGGGCTTTACCGTTTTCTCCCGGTGCAGATGGCAAATTAGCAAGCAATCATTTATCTGGTTTATCCCATTGGAAAATATTGGATAATCTCCGGAGAAGCCTGGTGGCTCCGGCACTATTGATCTTGTTGGTTTTCGGTTGGTTAGTAATGCCCCATCCGGTTTTCTGGACAATCGGCCTGGGGCTTGTATTTATTCTACCTGCTATTTTAAATAGCTTATGGCAACTTGCCCATCTTCCAAAAGATTTGGAATTCATTCCTCACCTGAAAGAAACAGGCAAAGCTTTTTTAGATATGTTGTACCCGGCATTGTTCAATATGGCCTGCCTCCCTTTTGAAGCATATATAAATATGGATGCAATCGTCCGTACGAACTGGAGGTTGATTTTTTCCAGGAGAAAATTACTGGAGTGGTCGCCTTCGCATAATCATAAATTTAAACCAAGAAGAAGCCTGGGAAAATTTTACCTGGTGATGTGGATTTGCCCGTTTATTATTTTACTCGTTACCGCCTTTGCCATACAAAAAACAATGTTTATTATTTTATATGCTTCCCCCGTTTTGGCGCTATGGCTTCTTGCACCATTCATTGCATGGAGAATCAGTAAACCCGGCACAAGGCGAATTGCAGAATTAGCAAGTGATGAATTGATTTATCTGAGAAAATTATCGCGGAAAACATGGGCATTTTTTGAGGACTTTATCAATGAAAAAAACAACTACCTGCCTCCGGATAATTACCAGGTACACCCGGTGGAAGTTGTTGCCAACCGTACATCTCCAACGAATATCGGCATAGCACTGCTCTCCCATTTATCGGCAGTTGACTTTGGTTATGCTTCTTTTCCCGGGCTTATTAATAGCATGAAGGAAACATTTAAAACGATGCATAAAATGGAACGTTTCCGTGGCCATTTTTATAATTGGTATGATACTATTTCTTTACAACCATTAAATCCAAAATATATTTCATCTGTGGATAGTGGCAATCTTGCCGGCCATTTAGTGGTTTTAAAACAAGGGCTACTTTCAATGCCAGATCAACCAATCATTCAATCGGAAATATTTATAGGGCTTAAAACTACATTTCGGATTCTTCAGGAAAACCTGGAGGAAAATGAATTTTCACAATTTAAATTCCTTTCTGAAACTTTAAATAAAGCCATTGAACATCACCCGGATTCATTATTTGCATTTCATGATGTAGTGAAAATTCTTTTTACTGAAATAAAAAAAGTTGAAAATAATTTTCAGGGGATTGCACATTACTGGATTAATAAATTTAGCACACAGGTACAGGAAAGCATTGATACGATTAAGACCTATGCGCCATGGCTTGAGATTTCGGATCGAAATGAGATACCACAAATACCTTTTTTTTCAAAAATTCCTTCATGGGCAGAATTGGCAGATGCAACAAATATTATAAAAAATGAAATTGAAAATTCCTATTCAACAGGTGATGAAAAATCAATAACGTCATTACCAGCCAACTGCCAGGAACTTGTACAAAAAGGGGCTTCAAGCACCATTGAATTATTATCGGCGATACAAGCACTAATGGATGATTGTACAATGTTTGCTGAAATAGAATTTGATTTTTTATATGATCAATCCAATAATTTACTTCATATTGGATACAATGTGGATGCTCATGAAAAAGACCGTGGGTATTATGATCTGTTAGCTTCTGAAGCCAGGCTTGCCGTTTTTATTGGCATTGCGCAAGGAAAGTTGCCACAGGAAAGTTGGTTCGCTTTAGGCCGGTTACTTACATATACCAGGAAATCACCTGTATTGCTTTCATGGAGCGGCTCTATGTTTGAATACCTGATGCCACAACTTGTAATGCCTACCTACGCAAATACGTTACTTGAACAAACCAATCGTTCCATGGTGCAAAGGCAAATTGATTATGGCAATCAGCGCAATGTTCCATGGGGTATTTCCGAAAGTGGTTATAATATGGTAGATTCCAATTTGAATTATCAATATCGTGCTTTTGGCGTTCCGGATCTTGGCTTGAAAAGAGGGTTAAGTGATGATTTAGTGATTGCTCCATATGCCACTATCATGGCATTGATGGTAAAACCTCATGAAGCATTGCAAAACCTGCAATCTATGTCTCACAAGGATTTTGAAGGAAAATATGGTTTTTATGAAGCGGTTGATTACACACCATCGCGTTTACCACGCGGCAAAGACCATGTGCCAATTTGTTCTTTTATGGTGCATCACCAGGGCATGTCATTTTTATCACTTGCTTCTGTTTTACTGGGGCAGCAAATGCAGAAAAGATTTGAAGACGACCCGCAATTGCAATCTGCCATATT
>CAYXHX010000046.1:7310-8343 GCA_964464835.1 uncultured Chitinophagaceae bacterium
GAAAGGATTCCAAGGGCAAGTATTTTTTATGCGCATACTTCAGATATAGTTGATACCAAACCCGCAACATCTAATCCGCAATTGCGTATTATTCATTCTCCACTTACAACGATACCCGAAGTTCAACTTTTATCAAATGGCAGATATCATGTTGCGATATCAAATGCCGGTGGAGGTTATAGCCATTGGAATAATTTAGCAATAAACCGTTGGAGAGAAGACGGCACATTAGATAATAAAGGTACTTTTTGCTATATCAAAGATTTATCCAGTGGAGAATTTTGGTCAAATACATTTCAACCTACTTTAAGAAAGAGCAAAACCTATGAAGCGCTTTTTTCTCAGGGCCATGCGGAATTTAAACGGGTAGATAATGGTTTTGAAACAAAAACTGAAATAGTTGTATCACCAGAAGACGACCTGGAACTCCGACGGGTACGGGTAATAAACAGGAATGGCAGTAGTAAAAAAATCAGGATGAGTAGTTTTGCAGAAGTAGTAATTGCTCCTCAGGCTGCAGATGAAGCACATCCTGCCTTCAGTAATTTATTTGTGCAAACAAAAATTTATCCCAATCAATCAACAATTATTTGTACACGCAGGCCAAAATCAAATAATGAACAACCACCGTGGATGTTTCATTTAGTAACAGCAGATGGCATTGCAGCAGGGAAAGCAGTATTTGAAACGGATCGGTCACATTTTATAGGCAGGGGCAGATCGGTTGTCAATCCCATGGCCATGGAAAATGGTTTTACAATGAGTGGCGCGGATGGTTCTGTATTAGACCCCTGTGTATCTATAAGCTATGAATTTGAATTAAAACCCAATCAGACGGCCACATTCGATATCATAACAGGCATGTCAGATTCAAAGGAACTGTGTGAAAGCCTTATGTACAAATACCAGGATAAGCACATTAAAAACCGTGCATTTGAATTGTCCTGGACACATAACCAGGTAATACTTCATCAGATCAATGCAAGTGAAGGCGAAGCCCAATTGTATGTGCGCATGGCAGGGTCCATTATTT
>CAYXHX010000046.1:8353-11898 GCA_964464835.1 uncultured Chitinophagaceae bacterium
CAATTTCAAAGGTCAGAATGGCCTTTGGAGTTATTCAATTTCAGGTGATATTCCAATCGTTCTTTTAAGGGTTCATGATATTCAAAACTTACCACTTGTTATTCAAATGATTAAAGCGCATGCATACTGGCGCATGAAAGGTATTGCGGTGGATCTTCTTATTTTGAACGAAGATTTTGGCGCTTACCGCCAGGAATTACAGGAACAAATCATGAATATAGTTACAGCATCTGTAAACACAACATCCAATGCTCAACCGGGGAATATTTATGTAAGGAGAACAGAACAAGTAACCAATGAAGATCGGATTTTGTTTCAGACAGTAGCGCGGATAATTATAGATGATCATGCTGGCACTTTAGAAGAACAAGTCAATAAAAAAATTAATACAAAACCTTTGCCACCGGCACTTTCACCCATTTCCGGCAATTCCGGCAAAATTGTTGAAAACCCGAAATTGCAACTTCCTCCCGGCCTTGTATTTGTTAATGGGTATGGTGGATTTACTAAAGATGGGAAAGAATATATCATGTATTCAGATGCAGAAAAAAGAACGCCGGCACCATGGGCCAATGTGATTGCCAATTATAGGTTTGGTACAGTTATCTCTGAAAGTGGCGCTGCATATTCATGGCTCGAAAATGCACACGAGTTTCGATTAACTCCCTGGCATAATGATCCTGTTACCGATTCCTGTGGCGAAGCTTTTTATATACGTGATGATGATGATGGAAAATTTTGGTCACCTATGCCTTTGCCTGCTACAAGTAAAGAAGCATACATCACGCGACATGGTTTTGGCTACACTGTTTTTGAACATGTAGAGCTTGGCATACATTCCGAAACTACTGTTTTTGTAGATATTGAAAAACCTGTAAAATTTACATCCATCCGTTTAAAAAATCTTTCCGGCAGGGAAAGAAAATTAAGTGTGACAGGTTATACCGAATGGGTACTGGGTGATCTGCGTTCGAAATCCTCCATGTATATCATTACAGAAAAAGATGCTGAAACCGGCGCACTGTTTTCAAGAAACAGGTACAATTCCATTTTCTACGAACAGGTTTGTTTTTTTACTGTAGATTCTACAAAAATGAGTTTTACCTGTGACCGCACAGAATTTATTGGAAGAAATGGTTCACTACAGTCCCCTGCTGCAATGAGCAGGGTAAAATTATCCGGGAAAAATGGCGCTTCAATGGATGCTTGTGCTGCAATACAAATTCCTATCGGCTTATATACAGGTGAAGAAAAAGAAATTATATTTCGCCTTGGTGCTGGAAATAATGAACATGAAGCGCTCAATATTATTGAAACGACAAATGACCAGGAATTCGCAAACGAAGCGTTGAAAAAAGTTCATGACTTCTGGAATGAGACCCTCGGTATAGTGCATGTAAAAACACCTGATGCTGCTTTAAACTTTCTGGCAAATGGTTGGCTGGTTTACCAGGCGCTTGCCTGCCGCGTTTGGGGCCGCAGTGGTTATTATCAATCCGGTGGTGCATTTGGTTTCCGCGATCAGTTGCAGGATGTGATGGCTTTATTGCATTGCAAACCTGAAGTGGCCCGGAATCAAATTATACTCAGCGCTTCCCGCCAGTTTAAAGAAGGCGATGTACAACACTGGTGGCATCCACCAACAGGCCGTGGTGTGCGTACCAATTGTTCTGATGATTATTTGTGGCTGCCATTTGTTGCAAGTAAATATATAGAACACACAGGCGATTGGGAAATTTTACAACAATCAGTTTCATTCATTGAAGGCAGGCCGTTGAATATGCATGAAGATTCTTACTATGACCTGCCTGTTTATTTAAATTATTTTGAATCATTGTATAACCATTGCAAGCTTGCTATCCAACATGGCTTACGTTTTGGAAAACATGGCCTACCCTTAATTGGCTCCGGTGACTGGAATGATGGTATGGACCGCGTAGGCAATGAAGGCCGGGGCGAAAGTGTGTGGCTGGCATATTTTCTTTATAGTAATTTAAATAGTTTTGCAACTATTGCCCAGCATCAAAATGATGTAGAATTTGCAGATGAATGTTTGCAGCAAGCTAAAAAATTAAAAGAAAATATTGCAAAAAATGCCTGGGATGGAGAATGGTATAGAAGAGCATATTTTGATGATGGCACTCCATTGGGTTCATCTAAAAATAAAGAATGCAAAATAGATTCTATTTCACAAAGTTGGTCTTTGCTTTCAGGTGGCGGTTCTAAACAACGATCAACTTCCGGGATGAATGCAGTAGATAAATTTCTGGTAGATCGTACTCATGGCCTTATAAAATTACTGGATCCTGCATTTGATAACTCAGAATTGGAGCCAGGGTATATTAAAGGATATGTACCCGGTGTAAGGGAAAATGGCGGCCAATATACACACGCAGCTATTTGGGCGATGATGGCTTTTGCAGCTTTGGGTGAAAATGAAAAAGTATGGGAATTGTTTTCATTAATCAATCCCGTAAACCATTCCAAAAATGAAGAATTGGTCAACAAATACAAAGCTGAACCGTACGTAGTAGTAGCCGATATTTACAGTACACCGGGCCATGAAGGTAGAGGCGGATGGTCCTGGTACACAGGCTCTGCCGGCTGGATGTATCAATTTATACTTGAATCTATACTCGGGCTCAAACGGGAAGGAAATAAGCTATTGCTTCAACCATGCATACCTGCGGAATGGGACAGTTTTTCCATCAGTTACAGATATGAAAAAACTACGTATAACATCCATATCAAAAATGGTGAAGACAAACCATTAATTATTTTAAATGGGAAGGAACAGAAAAAAAAATATATAGAATTGCAGGATGATGCCGGTATCCAGGAAATTGAAATCCATTTAAATTCTATAAAAAAGGAGACTTCAATCAAGGAGCAGGTTAATGAAATGAAATAGGTAAATTGTTCAGTTTTTTTTAAAAATTTGTAATCACAATACGCGGTTGAAAATATGCCAGGCATCCAACAGATCCAATAATTAAAATGAAGTTTAGGATTTGATTGAATCTTTAAAATTTAATTCTGAATAAAAAATAATTATTTCTTCACCGTAAATTGCATTCATGCCAATTTTAATTAAATTCGTGTTTGAATGAATGCACACACAATCACTTCTTTAGAAACAGAACTTCCCAAATATGCATTGTCTGAAGAGCAGGAAAAAAAAGAAATCCTGCGGAAATACCGTGCACTGCTGCGTTGCCTGCATCCAAAATTAAAACGTGGAGATAAGGAATTGGTCCGAACAGCTTTTGAAATGGCTGCCGAAGCTCATAAAACGATGCGTCGAAAAAGTGGTGAGCCATATATTTTTCACCCGCTCGCAGTAGCAAGGATTTGTGTAGAAGAAATAGGCCTCGGGGTACGTTCTACTATTTGCTCCCTCATGCATGATACCGTGGAAGACACAGATATTACCATTGAAGATGTGGAACGGGAATTTGGAACTGAAATAGCCCGAATCGTAGGTGGGCTTACCAAAATATCTTCAGTGATTGATACCAATGTCAGTCAGCAGGCTGAAAATTTTA
>CAYXHX010000046.1:11908-12187 GCA_964464835.1 uncultured Chitinophagaceae bacterium
AGATGATCCACGCGTAATACTGATAAAACTTGCAGATCGCTTGCACAATATGCGCACACTTGATTATATGAAGCGGGAAAAGCAATTGAAAATTGCGAGCGAAACCGTGTGGGTTTATGCGCCGCTTGCTCATCGTATGGGATTGTATAATGTGAAAACGGAATTGGAAGACCTTGCCATGAAATATATGGAGCCGGAAGCGTATAAAGAAATTGCCCGCAAACTTTCTGAAACAAAAAGAGAACGCACAAGGTATATCAATGAATTTATCAGGCCTAT
>CAYXHX010000047.1:0-7114 GCA_964464835.1 uncultured Chitinophagaceae bacterium
TAAACCGGCTGCCTAAAAATGGCAGCCATTCCATATCAAAAGATGCATTGGAAGAGGAAACACTATTTGTTACCAAAGACACAATACAAGCGAGTGTTAAAAGAGAAGAGAATAATGACCAATTACGCGCCATTTTTCCTTCGCGCATAAAAAATGCTGCAAGGCCTGTTATAAAAGGGATAAGTATAAGTAGTAATGCAATCATAAAAAATTCAAATATGCTTTCGCTTAAAATATTTTTTGTAAAAATCCAAGAATCATATCCTGGTTCCAGAATACCATAAATAAAACGGTGATAGATAATACCATTATCAAAATATAATTTCCCACCATTCCACTTTGCACGAGCCGCACCTGCCTTGAAGAATATTGAATGAAACGGCCTACCCCATTTACAATGCCATCTATGCATGATTTCTCAACAATGGATTTTAAAAATCCGGATAGATTATTAAATGGATTTACAATGATGGCATCATACAATTCATCTATATACCATTTATGCGCAAGCACATTTTTTATTCCTGAATATTTTCCTTCAAATTGATTAACCGCATACCATTTTTTACATAAAAAATAAATGATCAGCAATCCCACCACCGTACCGCCCAATAAAAAATATTCTTGTTTGGCAATGCTTTCCCCTGCATGAGAAAATGCCGGTACAACAGGAGCAAGAAATTGATTAAAATAATCATGGCCGCCAAATATTTCCGGCAATTGTACAAAGCCCCCGATGGCAGCTAATATTGCAAGTATGATTAAAGGGATGGTCATAGCAGGTGGCGATTCATGTACGTGCTGTCCAACCTTTTCATCACCTCTGAATCCGCCAAGAAAAACCAACATAAAAACCCTGAACATATAAAAAGCGGTAAGTATAGCTGCAAAAGCTGTGAGCCAAAAGAGTGGCTTGCTGTGTGCATAGGCAGCAATTAAAATTTCATCCTTAGAAATAAATCCGGAAGTAAAAGGGAAACCGGAAATGGCCAATACAGCTATTAAAAAAGTCCAGTACGTAATGGGGATTTTTTTTCTTAAGCCACCCATTTTTGTAATGTCCTGTTCGCCACCTAATGCATGAATTACAGAGCCTGCACCGAGAAACAATAATGCTTTAAAAAATGCATGTGTCATTACATGAAAAACGCCTGTAGTATATGCGCCTACACCTAATGCAACAAACATAAATCCCAGTTGGCTCACCGTAGAATAGGCTAAAACTTTTTTAATATCATTTTGAAATAATGCGATGGAAGCAGCGAGCAATGCAGTTGCCAAGCCAATAATGGCAACAATATCCATGGTCACAGGGCTGAGAGAAAACAATACATGGCTTCTTGCAATCATATAGATACCTGCGGTAACCATTGTTGCCGCATGAATCAGTGCAGAAACCGGGGTTGGGCCAGCCATTGCATCGGGAAGCCATGTGTATAAAGGGATTTGCGCACTTTTACCAATAGCTCCTACAAATAATAAAATCGTAATGCCGGTAACGTCTGTTACAGAAAGCGAAGATGCATTTGAAAAAACGATGCTGTAATCGGCGCTGCCCAACTTTGCCAGTATCCAGAAAATGGCCAGTAAAAATCCAACATCACCAATGCGGTTCATTACAAAAGCTTTGCGTGCCGCATAATTGTATTGATTATTTTTAAACCAAAACCCAATGAGCAGATAAGAACAAATACCAACACCTTCCCAACCAATAAACATAATTACATAATTTGCTCCCAACACCAACAGCAACATGGAGAAAACAAATAAATTCAAATAAGAAAAATATCGGGCAAAATGTTCCGGCTGCTCCTCACTCATATAGGCAGTAGAATATACATGAATTAAAAAACCCGCACCGGTAATAATGAGCATGAATAATGTAGAAAGCTGATCTACCTGGAAGGAAAAAGAAATATTGTATTGTGAATTATGTATGAAATCAAAATAGGTAATGGCTTCAGTAGAAAAACTATGTGTAAAAAAAATATAGAGTGTCAATATAAAAGAAATGCCAATTACCCCTGAGCCAATTAACCCACTCATTGTCCTGGAAAGTTTATTGCGGCACAATCCCACTATTAAAAAACCCAGGAAAGGCAAAAGCGGAATACATAAAACAAGTGATTTCATAAAAATCTTTTAGTGGAATTTAGTTTTTTAACCTGTTTAAAAAATTAATATCAATAGAATGTACATTCCTGTACATCATCATGATTATGGCCAGGCCAACACTTACCTCTGCCGCAGCAACAATCATAATAAAAAAAACAAATATTTGTGCATCTGTTCCCCCAACAGTTACGCCACCGGGTGGTGTAACAATATTTTGCATTTTTGAAAAAGCAACCAATAAAAGATTTACGGCATTCAGCATTAATTCTACACACATAAATACGATGATTGCATTTCGCCGTATCAACACGCCGGTTACACCGATGCAAAAAAGTGTAGATGCTAAAATGATATAATAAGAAACAGGCATAAACTATAAATTTCTTTTTATGATTCTTTTTTTCCAATAACAACTGCGCCCACCATCGCACTTAAAAATAAAATACTGCTTATCTCAAATGGCAATGCATATTTTGTAAATAAAACATGGCCAAGGTTTTCTATCAATCCAATATTCCCGTCTTTCATTGCTATCGTTTTTAAATTCATATCGGCAGCTGATTTTGAAGTGGAAACAAGGATACACAATAATAACCCACCGGATATTACACCTAAAAATTTCATCCACGTATTTTTATTTACAACCGGTAAATTATCTAAGTTCATCATCATTACAACAAATAGGAATAAAACCATGATTGCACCGGCATAAACAATAATATTTACCACAGCTAAAAATTGTGCATTGAGTAAAAGATAATGGCCGGAGATGGCAAAGAACACAACAATCAACCACAACACACTAAAAATGGGGTTCTTCCTAGTTATCACCATGATTGCACTAAAGAGTGCAAGTGCGCTGAGGAACCAAAAAACAATTGTAGTTATATCCATTATTGAAGCAGGAGTTTTGAATTATTTAATCATGCAAGCCTTTTGCTTTTGCAAATCCTTCCGGGTCTTTTACAGGATCAGGGATGAGCAAATCATTTTTATCATAAATAAAATTTTTCCGCGCATAATCGGCCGGCGTAAAAGTTTCCGACAAATATATTGCATCTTTCGGGCAGGCTTCTTCACACAAGCCGCAAAATATACAACGCAACATATTTATTTCATACCGTGCTGCATATTTTTCTTCCCTGTATAAATGCTCCTCCCCCGGTTTTCTTTCTGCCGCTTCCATGGTTATTGCTTCCGCAGGGCATGCCACAGCGCACAAGCCGCATGCGGTACACCTTTCACGGCCTTCTTCATCGCGGTTTAAAATTTGCATGCCCCGGAATACAGGACTAAAATATCTTTTTTCTTCAGGGTATTTAATCGTTGGTTTTTTCTTAAACATGTGCCTGAATGTTATAGACATGCCTTTAAATATTGCCGGCAAATAAATTTTTTCCCAAAAATTCATCGGCCTCCTGTCCACCTCCATCACGTTTTTTGTTAAAGCTTCCATGTTTCTTCTTTTTCGTCAATAAATTTTTCCAGCCAATTCCTGCAAAAATATTTTACTATGAATAGACTTCCATAGAAATCTATAATTTTTATCTTCATTTTTTACATCCTGTATAAAATAATTGTTGCAGTGATCAACATATTTGCCAATGCCAGTAAAATCAAGCCTTTCCAACCAAGATTCATTAATTGATCATACCTGAAACGGGGCAATGTCCACCTGATCCACATAAATATAAAAATGAAAATAAATATTTTTACAAAGAATGCAAATACGCCAAACAAAGCTGCAATATTGGGTGTTAATAAAGTTTCATTTACAAAAGGCATATCATATCCACCAAAAAACAATGTAACAATTACTGCACTGCTGATAAACATATTGATGTATTCAGCAAATAAATAAAAACCAAGCTTCATCGATGAATATTCCTGATGATAACCAAAGTTCAATTCATTCTCCGCTTCCGGCAAATCAAACGGTGTTCTATTACATTCTGCCAACGCACAAATAAAAAATATCAAAAAACCCAGGGGTTGATATGCAATGTTCCAGAAATGTCCTTCTTGCATTTGCTGTTCAACAATTGTTTTTAAGCTGAGTGAGCCTGTAAGCATCAACAATGCAATCAATGAAATGCCCATTGCCAATTCATAGCTGATTACCTGTGAAGCACCACGCATCGCTGCAAGCAGTGAAAATTTATTATTGGATGCCCATCCTCCAATCATAATTCCGTAAATACCCAAACTAACCACTGCAAAAATGTAGAGGATACCAATATTAATATCTGCAATTTGCAATGAAATGCTCCTGCCGAATAATTCCAGTTTATTTCCCCATGGAATAACTGCACAAGTCATCATTGCCGTAAGCATAGCCAATGCAGGCCCGAGTATAAATAAAAATTTATTGGAATGATTTCTTCTTTAAAAAATAATTTCATACCGTCGGCAAGTGGTTGCAAAATGCCGAAAGGGCCGGCCCTGTTTGGCCCTATACGATCCTGCATAAATGCAGCAATTTTTCTTTCAGCATAAGTTGCATACATCGCTATTACAAGCGATAGTGTAATGACTACAGCAATTAATATTAATTTTTCCAAGAAAAATGCCCAGTCAATGGTGAGTAAAAAAAGCATCGCTAATTAATCGTTTTTTGGTTTCTCAAAATCATCACTTGTTGCAGGCCCGGCAATCAGGCTAAGGTCAATATCCTGACTGTTTACTTCACTTACATTGTGAATGTTTAAAAATAATCTCGGTTTTTTACCGATCACTTCAGGTAAAAATTCTTTGGGCATTTGTAAATGTTCATAATGCCCCTGTGCAATTACAGAGTGCCTGTTGATATGGCTTGGGCCTTCAATTATCCAGTCTGATTCCTTTTTCTTTTCAAAACGACATTCATTACAAATCCATGCAGGCTTGCCTTCCGGTGTATTAATCACTTCTGCCCACTCATCTCTTCTAACAGTTACACGGAAAACTTCATCGCCGCGTAACCATAATCTTACAATACCTGCACACTTATCACAATCTCTATGTGCATCTACGGGTTTTGTAAACCAAACGCGGTTTTTAAACCGAAATGTTTTATCTGTAAGCGCACCTACCGGGCAAACGTCAATTACATTTCCAATAAAATCGTGTTCTAACGATTTAGATATATATGTAGCAATTTCTGCACGGTCGCCTCTATCCAAAATTCCATGCTGCCTTTTTTCTGTAAGTTGGTCGGCAACATACACACACCTGTAACAAAGAATGCATCTTGTCATGTGCAGTTGAATATATGGGCCAAGATCATGTAATTCAAATGTTCTTTTTTGAAATTCAAAACGTGAGCCTTCATTGCCATGGCCATAACTGAGGTCTTGTAAATCGCACTCCCCCTGGTCGCAAATCGGACAATCAAGCGGATGATTGATCAATAAAAATTCAACAACACCTCTCCTTGCTTCAAGCGCTCTCGGGCTTGTAATATTTTTCACTTCCATCCCATCCATCACGGTGGTACGGCAACTCGCAACCAATTTGGGCATTGGCCTTGGATCTTTTTCACTGCCTTTACTTACTTCAACGAGGCAGGTACGACATTTTCCTCCACTATCTTCCAATTGACTGTAATAACACATTGCAGGAGGAGTAACATCACCACCAATTTTGCGTGCAGCCTGCAGGATAGTAGTTCCCGGCGGAACCTCTACCGTAATATTATCTATTGTTACTTTATATAATTCTTCAGGCATAATTAAAATATAAATAAATTTTTAAGCCACTATTTCTAAAGGTGTAGCATAATTTGCCAACCCATAATTTCTTTTTTGTGATTCTTCCGGATGCAATACATGCCATTCAAACTCATCCCTGAAATGCCGGATTGATGCTGCAACCGGCCAGGCTGCTGCATCGCCTAAAGGGCAAATGGTATTTCCTTCTATTTTCCCCTGTATGTCCCAAAGAAGGTCTATGTCTTTCATCTTTCCTTTTCCTGAATCAATATTTTTTAAAATTTTTTCCATCCAACCGGTTCCTTCACGGCAAGGGCTGCATTGGCCACAGCTTTCATGCCGGTAAAATCGGGCAAGTGTGTACGTATGTTTTACTACGCACTGATCTTCATCCAATACAATAAATCCACCGCTTCCCATCATACTACCGGTTTCAAACCCGCCATCAGACAGGCTTTCATAATTCATATACCGGGTTGCGCCTTTTGCAGTTTTCAATAAAAGATTTGCAGGTAAAATGGGAACAGATGACCCACCTGGAATGCATGCTTTCAATCTTTTTCCATTGGCAATGCCCCCACAAAATTCATCACTATAAATAAAATCTTCAACAGAAATGGTCATATCTATTTCATATACACCTGGCTTATTAATGTTTCCACATGCACTAATCAGTTTTGTTCCTGTAGATCTGCCAACACCGATTTTGGCATATTCAGCGCCTGTCATTTTAATGATTGGAACAACTGCTGCAAGAGTTTCTACATTATTAACCACAGTTGGGCAACCCCATAATCCTTTAATAGCCGGGAAAGGCGGTTTTATTCTTGGATTTCCTCTTTTGCCTTCGAGTGATTCAAGCAAGGCTGTTTCCTCTCCGCAGATATAAGCCCCTGCACCAGGATGAACATAAATTTCACAATCAAAACCACTACCTAAAATATTTTTTCCCAGGAAACCATTTTGCTTCGCTTCATAAATAGCCTGTTCTAAAATTTCAACAATCCATGCATATTCGCCACGGATATATATGTATGACCTGTTTGAGCCCAAAGCATAGGAAGAAATGATCATTCCTTCTATCAATAAATGCGGGATGAATTCCATGAGGTAACGGTCTTTAAATGTACCGGGTTCGCTTTCATCTGCATTGCATACAAGGTACCTGGGAGTATTCTCCGGTTTAGCAAGGAAACTCCATTTTAATCCTGTGGGAAAACCTGCGCCACCACGACCGCGCAATCCTGATTTTTTTACTTCATCAGTTACTTGGTCGGGTGTCATTGTTTTTAATGCCTTCTCAACCGAAG
>CAYXHX010000047.1:7124-10939 GCA_964464835.1 uncultured Chitinophagaceae bacterium
TCCATGTTCCCGATATGTTTTGAAATATCGAATGCCATCTATGTGATCGTTTTCTAAAAGTAGTTTTACCATTTTTTATAAAATATTTTCAGAGAATTGAAATCAACAAAATTCTAATTTCAATTCAATGAGTATTATTTCAATTATTCATTGATCTGCAATTTTCAATGATGCTGTCAATTTTTTCTTTTGTCAAATGTTCTCTATACGTTTTCCCCATCTGCATCATTGGTGCATAGCCGCATGCACCGAGGCATTCCACTGTTTTCAATGTGAACATCCCATCTGTGGTTGTTTCACCAACACCGATATTCAATTTTTCTTTGATATAACTTATTATCTCATCACTTCCTTTAATCATGCATGGGCCGGTTTGGCAAACTTCAAAAATATATTTACCTACGGGGTGTAAATTATACATACTGTAAAAGGTAGCTACTTCATACACTTCAATCGGATCAAGTTGTAAAAGCGTCGCCACATAATCCATGGATTCGGTACTTAGCCATCCCCCATTTTCTTCTTGTGCAATATGCAACACAGGTAAAATGGCGCTCTTTTGTTTTCCTTCAGGATAAAAGGAAATAATCCTGCTGACTTCTTTTAATATTTTTTCTGAAAAAACCATATTCATTTTTTTTAAAAAAATTGATTAACCATCCATTTCACCGGCAATCAAATTCAAACTGCTTAATATGATAACTGCATCGCTTAACATACATCCCTGTGAAATTTCATTGAATGCCTGGTAATAAATAAAACATGGCCTACGGAAATGTAAACGGTAAGGTGTGCGCCCTCCATCGCTGATCAGGTAAAAACCAAGTTCGCCATTTGCACCTTCTACACAATTATACACTTCACCCACAGGAATCTCTGTTTCACCCATTACAATTTTGAAATGCCAGATCAACTCTTCCATTTTTGTATATACATCATGTTTCTTCGGCAAATAATATTCCGGTGCATCTGCATGATATACTTCAGCTTCAGCGCCTTTAAATTCCTGTACTTTTTTATAAGCCTGTTCTATGATAGAAAGGCTTTGCCACATTTCCTGGTTACGTACAAGAAATTTGTCATAGCAATCGCCCGTTTTTCCTACCGGGATTTTAAAATTAAAATCTTCATAACTGCTATATGGTGTATGCACCCGAACATCATAATCCACGCCGGCAGCCCGAAGATTGGGCCCGGTAAATCCATAATTTAATGCCCTTTCAGCAGTAATAGAACCAATATTCATTGTGCGTTCCATAAATATCCTGTTTCTTTGAAGCAATGCTTCAAACTCTTTTAATACACCGGGATATTCTTTCAGGAATTTTTCTAATTTTTGAAATGCGGTATTATTAAAATTTCTTTCAAAGCCACCGATTCGGCCAATATTTGTGGTAAGCCTTGAACCGCAGATTTCTTCATAAATTTCATAAATGAGTTCACGGTATTGCATCACATACAGGAATACGGATAAAGCGCCGGTATCAACGCCAACGATTGAATTGCAAATCAAATGATCGGAAATGCGGGCAAGTTCCATTATGATGACACGCAAATAATCAACGCGTTTCGGAATTTTTACCCGTAACAATTTTTCACAGGTAATATGCCATCCCATATTATTTATAGGAGATGAACAGTAGTTGAGCCTGTCCGTTAATGTGGTAATTTGATATAGTGGCCTTCTCTCTGCAATTTTTTCAAAAGCCCTGTGAATGTAACCAACCGTTTGCTCTGAAGAAATTACCCGCTCGCCATCCATTTCCAAAATATTTTGAAAAACGCCATGCGTGGCCGGATGTGTAGGCCCCATGTTTAATGTAGTCGTCTTTTTTTCTATAGAACCTTCTGGCAATTTTATATTTGGAAAAATAATATCAGACATCCTATTGTATATTTATTTTCTTTTTTTAAAAATTATAATACGCTGCCCCCCCTACCAAACATTTCATCATCTTTATCAATTCTTGTTTGATCCTCCATTGGGTATTCTTTCCGCATGGGGAAATAATCCATTTCATCCACATTTTGAATTCTCTTCAAGTTTGGATGGCCTACGAAATTAATTCCAAAAAAATCATAGGTTTCCCTTTCCATCCAATTTGCACTTTGATATAAACCGGTTGCTGTAAAAATATCCGGGTTCTCGATCGTAGTAAAGATTTTATATCTTACTCGTATATTATCCTGCAGGTTATGCAAATGATATACAATTGCTAATTCTCTTCCTTTTTGATCCGGGAAATGGACAGCGCAAATATCCGTAAGAAAGCGAAATCGCAATTTTTCATCATCAAATAAAAATTGTAATACTTTCAGGTTGTCATCTTTTGGAGTTTCAAAATTGAGCATGCCATACGCATCAAGTAAAAAACTGATTTTATCCCCAAACTTGTCTGTGAGCCTTTCCTGAATATATTCATTCGTTATTTCCATATCTGAATCTTTGCTAATGAGCTACATGTTTTTATTGAATATCATAACTATTAAGTAAAGCTTTATAATGCGGGCTATTCCTGCGTCTCAGGCTTTCATTATGCACCAGGTCTTGTATTCTTAGAATACCATCCAATACGGCCTCAGGCCTTGGAGGGCATCCTGGAATATATACATCCACCGGGATGATCTGATCAATGCCCTGCAGTACAGAATAGGAATCGAAAATTCCGCCAGAAGAAGCACATGCACCCATTGCCAAAACCCATCTTGGTTCGGCCATTTGTAAATACACCTGTTTCACAATAGGTGCCATTTTTTTAGCAATTGTACCCATGACCATGAGCAAATCGCATTGGCGTGGAGTAAATCCCAATCTTTCAGAACCAAATCGTGCAAGGTCGTAGTGTGAGCCCATTGTAGCCATGAATTCTATTCCACAACAAGATGTTGCAAATGGTAATGGCCAAATAGAATTTTTTCTTGCCAGGCCAACTATTTTTTCAAATTTGGTTGCATAAAAACCTTCCCCTTCCATGCCTTCGGGCAAATCAGCGAAACCAATAGCATCACTAATTTTTGTTTTTTGGGGGTTTACATTAAATCTTACCGGTCTTGCCATTTTAAATATTTTGTCCAGTAAAATGAAAATTCATTTTTACTGAAGTTTGTTTTTCCTTATTAATCTTCCCAATTCAATGCGCCTCGTTTAATGATATAAAAAAATCCAATAATAAAAAAGCATGTAAATAAAAGTACTTCACCAAACCCGGTCCAGCCAAGCGATTTAAAATTTACTGCATACGGATAAAAGAATATTACTTCCACATCGAACAATACAAAAAGTATTGCAACCAAAAAATATTTGATGGCAATAGGTTGTCGCGCATCGCCGTGGCTTGCTATACCACTTGCAAAATTTTCCAGTTTATCAGCCGTTTTTCTTTTTGGCCCAATAAAACCTGAAGCTATGAGCATTGTAGCAATAAAGCCAATTGCGAAAATCAATTGTAATGCGATTGGCGCATAATCGGTAGCCGAGCTAATAACGGGGATATCAGATAAGATTGGGAGAATGGGCATACATTTATTTTGCAATGCAAAAATAGTGCAAGTAGCTCATAAAGAAAAACTCCACTTTCGTGGAGTTACTTTTTGAAATTAATTTTAAACTATTTTTTGCCTTTGCTTTTATCTGCGGCAGATTTGGTACCACCAGATTTACCATTACCTTCTTTTCTTTTATCCCTGGCTTTAATTAAAATATCGAGATATTGCTTGTATTGTGCATTGGTGGAATCATATTGCAATGCTTTTTGGAATTCCATAATGGAACTGTCGTAATCCTTTTTTTCATTGATATAATAACCTCCTAATAA
>CAYXHX010000047.1:10949-12100 GCA_964464835.1 uncultured Chitinophagaceae bacterium
TGGTAATATGCGATGGATGCTGCATATTTGGCCGTATCTTTCATTAAGAAATTGATGTAATTATTCATTGGAATAACTGCTGCAGCGCCGGTTGTATCCATTGCTTGCGCTACATCTACCAATCCTTTATATCCATAAATCTGATCAGGATATTTTTCCTGGTATTTTTGGAACATGGTGTCAGCAAGTGCATATTCTTTTTGTGCCAATGCTGCATCGCCTAAATCATATATATCCCTGTTAGATGGGTTTGGATTCATGGCGTATGCTTTTTTTAACCATGTAAGGCGTTCAGCAGGTTTATTCAATTTTTTATACAAAAAAGCAATTGAATCTATGTACTGCAATTTATTTTTTAGAACAGTATCTGATTCAACAGCTTTTGCAAAATATGTTACTGCTGAATCTTCATATCCTGTAATTCCTTTAAATACGCGGCCCGCGAAAACATAATCGGCTGGTTTTAATTGGTCAGGTGAAATGGTAGTTAAAAACTGTTGCAAATAAGACAGAGATTTTGCAGAATCACCCAACCTGTTGTAATCATAAGAATATAATAAAGGCAAACGTGGATAATCTTTACATTCTCCCCTGCTCATTTCATCAGCTTTTGCCAGGGATTCCTGGTATTTTCCTGCACGGAATAAATAATCACCTACAAAAAATTCTGTATTACAATCCTTGTCGGCATTGGATACATATTTATCCAAAAATTCTTTTGCTACATTAATATCTGTTTCCTGGTAGTAATTAAAATAATCAAGATAAACCGGAGCAAATGTGGCATCTGCTGCAATAGCTTTTCCATACCATTCATTCATAGAAGGAACGTTATTCTGTGAACGGTAAACACGGCCAATTCGCCAATAAGCTGCTGCATATTTCGGATCACGAATTGTTGCATCCCTAAAAGCTTCTACAGCTTCACCGCCCTTATCGCTGGACAATTTTAAATAACAAAGCCCGAGATTCATATCTATATCCGGGTTTGTGAGATCAATTGCTTTGGCCCTGGTTAAAACATCAATGCCATATTGAGGGTCACCTATTTGGCTACTACCATCTGCTTCTGCTCTTCCGATTGCGTTTAAAATATCCGGGTTTTCAGCACCTCTTTTTCCTTTGGTATTTGTAATGGCAGCCTCAAAGCG
>CAYXHX010000048.1:0-9733 GCA_964464835.1 uncultured Chitinophagaceae bacterium
GAGAAATATTTTTGCCATAATATTTTGCCACCATGCGCAGGCAGGTAGGCCCGCAATCCATGACGTTGAGTTGGGGGTAGTAGGGGAAGGGCATTTTCAAATATGTAAAGTGTGCAGTGGAAATTTTTTATGTGTTTGTTATTTAGTCATAAATATTTCTTTCAATTTCTTTTCAATTTCTTCAAGCGAAACATCTTTCAGAATTAAAATGCCCTCAGGCCCAAGTAAATATTTCCGTGGGATACTTTTAATACCATAAGTCAATGCATCTTTATTTTCACCACCCTTTAAATCTGATAAATGATACCAATTCATTTCATTATCAATGATAGCTTTTTTCCAGGCTTCTTCATCCGTATCCAATGAAATACTCACTATTTCCAAACCTTTTGGAGCGTACGCTTTAAATATTTTTTTCACTTCAGGTAATTCTTCTAAGCACGGGCCACACCAACTTGCCCAAAAATCAAGTAAGATATAATGATTCAAATGATCGGAAATTTTAAATACATTTCCTGAAGTATCGTGAGATGAAAAGTCAGGCACGGGCTCATTCATAACTACTGTTGAATCTAACTGGTATAATTCATAATAAAATTTTTTGCCCAGGCTTGAATTTTTCAATTCATCAGATAGTAGTTGAAAATAGTATTTTAAAGTATCTTTTACATCAGGCTTAAAAAATGATTCAAGCCTGTAGAGTGAAACAAAAGCATCCGGGTTTTTGATTGCATATTTTAAAGTACTATTAAATAAATCTGTATGATATT
This sequence comes from uncultured Chitinophagaceae bacterium, assembly GCA_964464835.1. GTDB lineage: Bacteria > Bacteroidota > Bacteroidia > Chitinophagales > Chitinophagaceae > JAFDXJ01. Next base: position 771 of record CAYXHX010000048.1, read on the forward strand.
TTCTAAGTGAATCATAAAGCCGGTTTATTTTTACACTGTCTGTACTTTTATCTAATGAATCTATTTTATTCCAGGTCTTATGACTTTTAGTTACCCATGGGGAATAAATATCATTTTGATATTCTTCATATTTATCTTCTTGTTTCGAACCGAAAATGGATGAATTCCACAATGAATCCTTTTTTCCATATATTTTTATTATGGAATTTTCTGCGATGAAAGAAAACCAGCTATCTGTAATTCCAGGAACATCTATAGAATAAAATCCTGGTTCTGTTACATGACCTTTGAAAATAAAACTATCATTGATACTAAAACACGAATCGTAATAAATAATTTTAAAAGCCCTTGTTATTCCATGTGGTAAATTTCCTAATAATACTTTTGAATTGCCTATGCCAGAAATCTTGCCAGAAATTACAAAACTATCTTCTGAGTTTTTCTGGCAAAACACATTTACATTTAATATGAATATTAAGAGAATTAAATTACAAATTTTCATTTATTAATCTTTAAAGGATGGAAGGTTTGATTCCTTCCATCCCTTGTTAAAAAAACTATGAGCACATTTCAGTTGCAGGATCTGAGCCACACTGAATTGTAGTACCCACAGCTGAGCAGCTAACTCCACGTCCACAATCTTTTGACTCCCATTTTTTCTTTTTTTCACAATATACTTCACATAAAGAAGGAGGATCAACATAGCCCCCTATTATATTGCGTTGCTCACTACGGCTTAAAATTTGAAATTGTTGGTTTTTAAAAAAGTCTGATTTCATAATTGATATTTTTTAATGAATTAATTAAATTAGCAATCATATTTTACCATAACTCCGTTTTGATTGGTACATGCTACAAAATGATCGTCATTAGCTACACAACCATTTGAACCATAACCGGTACAAGAAACACTGCCATTGCTCCCACAATAGGCAGTAGCCCTGCAAGTACCATCTGGCGGCACAGAGCCACCCATTACATTTTTCATTTCGTTCCTGCTTAGCGGAACACCAAAATTTTGTTTCATTTTACTGTATTTAATATTTCACTTTGGTTTAATAAAGGTACAAAGTGTTTCACCTTATGCATTTTTTTTACCTGTGCACCGGTTGTAAAATGCAATTATTTTATTCATCCATAAAATAGGCTAAGTCTTTCAACTGGTATAAATCCGGCAGCCTGTAGCCATTAAAATAAAAAGTTGCAAAGTGTTTGGCATTCTTGCATTTATATATCTCAGTGCACAAATATTTTTGAATGAAATAATTTTTAAACATGAATTAAAAATAAGCCAGTATCTAATGGCCAAATTTCTCTGAAAGCAATTTTACTATGCGCTCAAGCTCATTAGCGCCAGTGACTCTTTCTATAATTATCCCATTTGGATCTATCAAAATAAATGTGGGGAATGCTTTTATGGCATACGTATTACAAATTTTTGGTTTCGAAGAAGCATCAAATAAATTAACCCAGGAAATTTTTTCATTTTTTAAATAGCGTATAACATCATCCACAGATTCATCCCTTGCAATACTGATTAATTGAAAATTTTCATTTTTGTATTTTTCATTTATTTTTTTAAGCATAGGCGTACAGGCCAGGCAGGGTTTACACCACGTTCCCCAAAAATCCAGTAAAATATATTTCTTTATCCCTGAAGTATTTATTTCCTTATTTGAAATAATATCTTTGGATACTAAAGGCAATGCATAGCTTAATTTATCAACTCCATAATTTTTATTCTGCATTGATATTTTATCTGCATAAATAGTATCACCCGATAATACAATACTGTCAAATCTGAAAATAAGGTTTCTAAAAAAAATTTTATCACCAAGTCTGTAACTTGTAATATTTCCATTGTACACAGTACCTTCTGTTTCTTTCGGATTTAATATAATTTCAATATATTTTGATTTATAAAAAGGTGTGCCTGAAAAATTATTTAAGGCAAATGGGATTTTAAATGAATCAAAGTTTATTTCTCCCATTGAAATCTCAGGCATAATAAAAAATTGCAAATGGGATTTTGTTATATCTTCAAATGGGGTGTCTGGTCGTATGTATATATGCATCTTTTTTTTTCTGCCATTCATTAAATAATTTAAATTATTTATCTCAATAAATGGAATATACCCGGAAACCGGGTAAGTTTTTTCATCTGCATATCTCCCATCATTATTTGTATCAAAACAAAAAATCAATTGCTTATTTTTATTATAACCAATTAAAAAATAAATATTATCTATAATCTTATTTGCTGCTGTATCTGCATTATTTGGTAAATCAGTTGCTTCTTGCAAATCTATTAACCTGATCCTAATTGGAGTGAATAATAAACCTTCTTCTGTCGGAAGCGATTTCATTGTTAATTTTGAGTGGATAGCTATTTTGCCAAAAAGAATTGAATCTGGAATTTTTGTATTTACAACAAAAGGCATAATGTCAATTGGCTGTACTATTGATTGATTATTTTTGTCTTGACAGCCGGCAATCCATATTATTAATATAATTAAAATAAATTTTAAATATTTCATGATAATAAACATTGAGGAATTTACTTTCTTTTTAAAAAAGTTGTTGTTTTAAAAAATATTTTAAAACAACAACTAATTCACAATGTATCAGTTAATACCATTACATAAATCTTTGCATGTATGGTTTACATCACCACATTTGCCGCCAACTTCATCTACACCGGAGCAACTGGAGGCATCATCACAATGGGCATGTATTATTCGGTCTTTGCACGTACAGGTAAATGAGCAGTTAGCAACAAACCCATTACTTCCACCCATTACATTTTTCATTTCGTTCCTGCTTAGCGGAACACCAAAATTTTGTTTCATTTTACTGTATTTAATATTTCACTTTGGTTTAATAAAGGTACAAAGTGTTTCACCTTATGCATTTTTTTACCTGTGCACCGGCAACAAAATGCAATTATTTTATTCATCCATAAAATAGGCTAAGTCTTTTAACTGGTATAAATCCGGCAGCCTGTAGCCATTAAAATAAAAAGTTGGCGTATGTTTTATCCCTGCTGCATTACACCAATCTGCCATTGCTTCCACTTTTTTATCCTGCATTTTCAGTTCCCCGTTTAATGGATAGTGATGTGCAAAATTTGCATATTGGTAGGTGGGGACACCTACCAATAGGGCAATGCGTTGCCGCAATGCATCTCTGTCAATAAATGTTTAAAGATTAAACAGTATCAATATAGAAATAACACATGTATTTTCAATTTGTCCCCTGGCGTTTGGAAAATATTCATATGTAAATTTATGAATCTTTTTATGTAAGTAAGGACAACTACCAATAGGGCAATCTTTTTGTTAGGTGAAGACACCTACCAATAGTATAACCTTTACACAACCTGTGCCCTGTCATCTATAGTGGAGGAAGGCGTTGTTGTTTCAATCGTCACATCTTTGGGCTTTTCCTGCTGCGGAAAAAATCTTTTTTGCCATAATACCAATGCAATCACACCGGTAGAAATAGATGCATCGGCGAGATTAAAGACGGGCCGGAAAAATTCAAAATCTTCTCCGCCCCAAAATGGAAACCATGATGGATAGTGTGCATTGGTAACAATGGGGAAATAAAACATGTCCACTACTTTGCCATGCAGGAAAGATGCATAGCCGCCATCTGCAGGAAAAATGGCAGCCACATTTTGAATATATGGATCACTGTTTTCAAAGATCAATCCATAAAACATGCTGTCAATTAAATTTCCCAATGCACCGGCATAAATCAATGCCGCACATATGATAAAACCCGGGTGGTTTTTTTTCCTGATAATATGGCGGATATAAAATGTTCCGAAAATGACTGCTACCAGGCGGAATAAAGTAAGAATGATTTTCCCGGTATCGCCGCCAAATTTCCAGCCCCATGCCATGCCTTCATTCTCCACGAAATGCAGGCGAAACCAATCGCCAATCACATTGTGCTCTTCGCCGATATAATAATTTGTTTTAATGAAAACTTTCAATGCCTGGTCTGCGAGGATAATCAATAAAACCAGGAAAAATACATGCTTGCCTTTCACGTTCACTTTTTTAAAAAGGCAAATATATATGAATGTTCACTCAAAAATGCAGGGAGAAGCCCGCTGGAAGGAATGTTGTAAAAAAATTAGGTTTTTATTCTTCCAAATAAACCCGCTTCACGCGCTGACTGATACCGGTAAGGATTTCATAGGAAATAGTGCCACACCAGGCGGCAAGTTCTTCCACTTTGATATGCTTTCCAAATATCTCCACTTCATCTCCTTCTTCCACATGCCCTGCATCCGTTATATCTACCATCGTCATATCCATACAAACATTTCCAACAACCGGTACACGCATATCATTAATAAAAACAAACCCATTTCCATTTCCCAACTTCCTGGAAAAACCATCTGCATATCCAATCCGTATAGTTGCAATCATCCTTTCCGTATCAAATTTTGCCTTCCTGTTATAACCGATTGTTTCACCTGCCTGAACTTTCCTGATTTGCGCAATGGTTGTTTTTAAAGTGGTCACATGCTGCAATGCATGTCTTTTATCTTTTGCCGTATCTATTCCATATAAACCAATACCAAGCCGTACCATATCGAATTGCAATTCAGGATAACGAAAGATTGCAGCAGTATTTGCAATATGCCGCAAAAAAGGGTATGGTAAAAAAGTTTGTAAGGCTTCGCAGAATTGTAGAAAAATGGTTGCCTGTGTTTTTGTGAATGAAAATTCAGTAGCATCATCACTTGCAGCAAGATGGCTGAAAACAGATTTCACCATCAACCGTTCATGCTGATGAAAAGTTTGGTATAAAAAATCAAGGTCATGCATTTCAAAACCTAAACGATGCATACCGGTATCCACCTTGATATGTACAGGGTATTGTTGCAATCCTTGCTTTTTTAAAAATGAAAGAAAGGAAAGCAAAATTTGTTTGGAATATAATTCAGGCTCTAACTGATGCAGTACCAATGTTTCGAAAGCTTCTTCATCCACATTCATCACCATGATCGGTAAACGGATGCCGGCATTGCGGAGATCCACGCCTTCATCTGCATAAGCAACTGCGATATAATCAATGTTGTGAAACTGAAGCACAGCGGCGATTTCAGCATCTCCACTGCCATACGCAAAAGCCTTCGTCATGGCCATTAATTTTACGCCGGGCTGTAAAGCCGTTTGATATTCTTTTAAATTATTGGCTAATGCGGTGAGGTTAATTTCTAAAACAGTTTGGTGCACTTTTTTTGCAAGCGCTGCCATGATTTTTTCAAATTCAAAAATGCGCGCGCCTTTTACAAGTATGGCTTCATTGTGAAAACGATGAAAAAGAAAACCGTGTAAAAAAGTATTCGTATCCGTAAAATGAAAAACTTCCGAAATATTTTTTTGTAAATTGGGTAAAAACTTTTCCCATTCCCGCCCGATTACAATAGCACGCTGCACTTTTTTTGTGTGCAACATATTGATCACATCCTTAAAAAGCTGTTCACCTGCAGGCGCCGGCAAATCAGACAGGATCACGGTTTTGTTTAAAAATTGATTTTGCTGTTTTAAAAAATCAAGCGCTACCTCAAGCGAGGTAATATCAAAACTATAACTATCATTAATAACTGTGCATCCATTAATGGCTTCTACCATTTGCAGGCGCATATCCATTGATATCAATTGCAATAAACGTTGCTGAATTTCAGGGATTGGAATTGACAACACAAGCATAACTGAAATGCAATGCATGGAATTTTGAAGTGATGCTTCATCTGTAAAGGGAATGGTTACTTCAAAATTTTCATGATTGGCGCACAATTTTATCTCTGTAACATTTTTCTTTTTTTCAAAATCAATAATACAAAGATCATTTTCAATTTCCCGGCCCCAGGTAAACAGTTTCCCTTGGTAGGGAATACTATTTTTTTCAATGACGTCTTTTATTCCAAAAGGGCAAATGACTTTTTGTGTGTGTGCAAATAATTTCATTTTTTCCCTGCACTTCTCTTCCCAGTTTTCAAAGCCTTCATCATGCGCATGGCCAAGATTTGTAAAAATACCAATGGAAGGTTTGATCATTTTTTCCAATGCTTCCATTTCATTTTTCGTAGAAATGCCTGCTTCAAAAATGGCTAAATTATTTTCGGGCAGCATCTGCCACACGCTTAGCGCCACGCCAATTTGAGAGTTATAGCTACGTGGGCTTCGGATGACGGAAAAATTGGGTTTGAGTAAAAGATAGAGCCATTCTTTTACAATTGTTTTGCCGTTGCTTCCTGTAATACCTATAACAGGGTAATGAAAATGCTCGCGGTGATGTGCAGCCAACAACTGTAGCGCTTGAAATGTGTTTTCAACAATAATAAAATTTGCATCCGGGTATTCAGTTGTATCTATTAAATCTTGAATAATAAAGTTTCGAATACCACTTGCATATAATGTTGGAATAAAAGTGGCGCCATCCCTTCGTTTTGTTTTTAATGCAAAAAACAAAGATGTTTCAAGAAATGAAACCCTGCGGGAATCTGTCAGCAAGTGTTCAATAATAGAATGAGGAGCAGATAGGGATTTTTTCCCGCAAACAATATGTGCAATATCAAGAATGGTATAGGGCAATGATGTAAATTTATGATTCTGAATTTTCTTTATAATATTCCGGGCTTCCTTTTCTTGTAATAAAAATAGAATAAAAAATAGAACCGGTGATGCATAATAAAATCACGCCTAAGGAAATGAAAACCTGTGTTTCTTTTTCAATACCCGTTTGTGCAATCCAATGTTCGCCCAGCATTTTCAAACCAATAAAAATAAGAATGATGGCAATGCCTTGTTGTAAATAATCAAACCTGCTAACGGCGCCGCGCAGCAGAAAAAATAAAGAGCGCAAGCCAAGTACTGCAAAAATATTGGATGTATAAATGACCATTGTATTGCGCGTAATGCCCATCACAGCAGGGATGGAGTCCAATGCAAAAACAAGATCAATACTCGCCAGTAAAATAACCACAACGAATAAAGTGGTATATTTTCTTTTTCCGTTTTCACGAATCACGTATTTCCCTTCACCATCATGTGGTGCAAGCGGAAGCATTCTTTTTAAAAACAAATACACCTTGCTTTTATCGGGATTGAATTCTTCTTCTTCACCGGAAGCAAACATTTTAATTCCTGTGTATAAAAGAAAAGCGCCGAAGATGTATAAGATCCATTCAAATTTATCTACGAGCACCACACCCACCGTTATGAAAACAACACGGAAAACAATGGCAATGATAATCCCAATCAATAATGCACGGCCATAATATTTTTCTTTAACAGAGAAAGCAGAAAAAATAAGTATAAACACAAAGATGTTATCAATACTCAGGCTCCATTCCATGAAATAAGCGCTGAGGTATTCCAATGCAGGTTCACGGCCATCTTCAATCCACACAAAAACAAAAAAACAGAGCGCTAAACCTACCCAGAAAAAAGTTTGAATCAACGCTTGTTTAATCGTGATTTTTTTTCCTGATTTACTCATTAAACCCAGGTCAAAAATAAGCGCGAACAAAAGGACAATGCCAAAAACGATATAGGTAATTTCTTTTGAAGTCATAATTAGCGCATGTCTTTTTTCTTAGTGGGAAAATTTTTTCCTTTTTAATTCCTGGTATATAAATCCAAAAATAATAATGAGCAGAATCGGTAAAATGATATTCATTAATTGCCAGGTTAATTTTTGTGCTTCCACTTTTTTCTTATCCAATAATCTTAATGTAAATTCTTTATTGCGTGCCGCGAAAACGCCACTGTTACTGACTAAATAATCTACACAGTTCAACAAAAATTCCCGGTTGGCAAAACGGTAATTTTCAAAGGGGAGCATGCCCATTTGCAAAGGGCCTGTTGTAGCGCTGACAGCATTCGTAACTATGTCGGCATCGGAAACTACCACTTGCTTTGTTTCATTACTGATCCCTGCAAATGCTTGCCCGGACTGTATTTCCACTGAATCTTGCTGCGCTTGTGTAAGGCGGTTGGCAAATAATGATGGAAATTTTCCCTCTAATAAAACAGCTACGGGCAAATGGCTTTGATTGAATGTAAGAAAGTCGGCATCGTCCTTTACACTGTTTAAAGTAACCATTGCAGGGGAGCTTATTACACGGCTGTTTGTATCAGAGGCAAGCAAAATTGTTTTTTGAATGCCCGGCGCTTTTACCGTATCCATACTGGATGGAAAAATGGTTAATACCCGATCCAGGTTTTTTGAAATTAAATTATTGTTGGGCGCATTTACAAATGGATAATAGGGCCAGGGAATCCGCTGGAAACGAGGGCTTCCATCGGGGTTTTGGCCTACTACAAGCGGGATTTTTGAACAGTTTAAATCCTGTAATAAATCGCCATTGATGCGTACGCCGTATTTAAATAAAATATCATCGAGGTTTAAGTTGCGGTCATATGCTACAAAATCAGATTGGCTGCGCATGAGGCTATCGAGTTCCGCATACAATTTATCAATACACCAAATTACTTTTCCGCCATGCATAATGTATTGATCAATTTTCAATTTGGTTTCATCGGAAAAAGGTATTGTTGGTTTCACAATCAACATCGCATCAATTTGATCAGCACGTGGGAAATAGTTTGTCAAATCAAAAACACCCAAACGATAATCGTTGCGTAAACTTTCACCCAAATCATTGATGCTTAAATCAACGGGTTCTCCATTTCCAACTGCATAAGCAATCGTGGGAATATATTTTCGAGTAAGTTTTTCTATGGCATTGGCAAATTTAAATTCGAGTAAAGCCTCTGCTGCATTCAGTGTGGCCTCTTTATCTTCTTGTGGAAGGTCGTTGATTACATTATAGTTTTTAAATACAGTTTTACTGCTTCGCAAATCAATGACATATGGCCTTACATTTTTATAGAAAACCAATGCAGAAGGAATAATAATTTGCCTTGTAGCTTTTC
>CAYXHX010000048.1:9743-11900 GCA_964464835.1 uncultured Chitinophagaceae bacterium
ACTGATCAGAAAAATCTTCATTGGTTTCAAACACTACACCCATTCTTTGCAGGCTGTCATACAATATTGCTTTACTGCTATCCGGCAAACCATCACCGGGCACTTCAAAATTTATTCTCACTTCATTATGGCTGATATCTCGGAATTCATTGAGCAGGTCGTTGGTGGCCATTGCCAATTTTTTATAATCTGCCGGCAAGTCACCTGCAAGAAAAACCTGTATATATACAGGCGTATCAATATTTCTTAATAATTCCTTTGTAGGTTCACCCAGGCTGAAACGCTTTTCTGCCGTGAGGTCCAGCGTATAACGCAATGAAGATGTGCCCCAACAAATCACTAAAAAAATAATGAGCGCTACGATCCAGAAAAAACGGGAGGCATATATTTTTTTGATCACCTGCATTATTTTTTTTGGATATTTTTTTGGGTGAGTAAAATAAAAAAGAAACTAAGGCTGAAAAAATATAATATATCCCTCAGGTCTAGTACACCTTTACTAATATTGGCATAGTGAAATTGGATGCCCAACATTTCGATATAATAATCAGGCCCATTTGTAAACGCGGGCAATTTACTAATTGCATTAAAACCGGTATATAAAAAAAAACAGGCAAATGCTGCAATGATAAATGCTACAACTGTATTACTGGTAAAGCTGCTTGTAAAAATTCCTATGGAAGTAAATGTTGCGCCGAGAAATAATAAGCCGAGGTAACTTCCGATAGTACTGCCAATATCCAGGCCGCCGGTACTGCTCAATGCCTGAATAGAAAATGCATAAATGATTGTAGGAATTAATGAAAGCACTACAATTAATAAAGCGCCGAAAAATTTTCCCCAAACAATAGAAGATGGTGAAAGTGGCAGGGTTTTTAAAATTTCAAATGTGCCGGTTTTATATTCATCCGCAAAACTGCGCATGGTGACTGTTGGGATTAAAAAAAGTAAAACCCATGGTGCAATTGAAAAAAAACCGCTGAGTGTGGCGTAGCCAAAATTTAAAATGCTTGTATCCGGAAATACAAATAATAATAAGCCATTCAGCAGCAAGAAAATAATGATAGCGAGATAGCCTGTAAGGCTGCTAAAAAATTGCCTCCATTCTTTTTTGCAAATCATCCACATATTTTTCAAAACTAAGTGTTCTGTAAGAAAATGCCATTGGGCTGCAATTTCTTTATCTTATTTTAAACGTTTGGATTTATTTTTAAAAATTTTCAGGGAATGAATGGTTGATATTGTCTCTTGAATCCAGGCAATTTTTTCTTTCAAATAAAAATCAAATTAAATCCGGATATAAATTTTCTTTTTATGGAGTAAATAACCCACGAACCAGCAACAAAGCATGAAGCAAACCGCAAATAGAAAAGATCCAAAATAATTTCCTGTTTTGGAAAAAATATGAGCATACACCCAATCTAAAAAGTTTGTCCCCTGCACCGGTATCATCACTAAAATGATTACCGCAAGTTCTGATAAAAGATAGATGAACAGCGGGTTCCGGCCAAATACATCGAAGAAGTAAACACCCCATTTTTTTTGCTTAATATCAAGCGCATAAACAATAGCTGCTAAAATCATACAATCAAGCCCAACCGTAAGCATGACATAAGAACTCGTCCAAATTTTTTTATTGATGGGTAAAATAAGGTTCCACCACCAGGCAATAACGAAGCAAATAAATCCTGCCAGGATCAGTTTGAAAAGGCCCTCATAGCCCTTCCCTTTTTTTTGCAAATAATAACCGGCAAAAAAGCCAGCTACTACATTTACAATAGAAGGCAAAGTACTGAGTACGCCTTCAGGGTCAAATGGAAACCCCTCCCCATGATATAAATGATTGATACCAAAAAACCATGTATCAATTTTCAACACCACATTTCCATGAATACTATATGGATCCGCTGGGTTTCTAAAAAAATAAAGAATGCCCCAATAAGCAAGCAAAATAAAAATACAGGCATACAATACTTGTCGTTTTTTGAAAAAATGCAGTAATAATGAAGCTGCGCCATAAGCTAAAGCAATCCGCTGTAACACACCGGGGATACGGGTTTCAGAGATTGGGAAAGATTGTATATGGTGTTGGCTATCAAGCCGGAAAAATGGAAACCAATACACTAAGTAGCCAATTAAAAATAGTAGTGCGGTGCG
>CAYXHX010000049.1:0-11859 GCA_964464835.1 uncultured Chitinophagaceae bacterium
ATTTCTACCAATTCCATTGCACTTGGTGTATGGCCTGCAAGAAAAATTGCATTCACTGCTTTACTTGCTTTCTCCAATGATGAAAATGGGGCAAGTAGGAGTAGGTCATATTTTGGATGTGGTAATAATTTTAAAACAATCTTGGTTACAATAGCCAATGTGCCTTCACTGCCTACAATTAACTGCGTAAGATTGTAACCGGTAGCATTTTTTAAAACATTTGCCCCTGTCCACATTATTTCGCCATTTGGTAAAACTACTTCAAGGTTTAATACATAATCCTTGACAACACCATACTTCACTGCCTTGGGCCCGCCACTGTTTTCAGCAATATTTCCACCAATGAAACAAGAACCACGGCTACTGGGATCCGGCGGATAAAATAAACCTTTTTCTTTCACTGCATTTTGTAATACTTCGGTGATTACACCGGGTTCGGTTGTTACCTGGAAATTTTTTTCATCTATGTCAATAATTGCGTTCATTCTTTCCAATGATAATGACACACCACCAAAACGGGGTAATGCGCCGCCACTCAAACCGGTACCAGCACCGCGTGGAGTTACAGGGATTTTATATTGATTACAAATTTTTAAGATCGCACTTATTTCTTCCGGGCTTTTTGGTTGAATGACAATTTCCGGCGGGTACAATAAATTTTCAGTTTCATCCCGTCCATATTTCTCTAATGATTCCTGGTCATTAAAGATATATTTGCTACCAACAATTTCTTTGAAATCATGGAATAATTCCGGGGAAATATTTTCGTAAAATTTATCTTGATCCATGAATGTGATATGAATAATTTTTTGAGGCAGCCAATATTATACAATAAAATTGAAAGCGGAAAAGAGAAGTAAAAATTACTGCGTTAAAATCTTACAACCGGGCATTTTACAGATTTGCCGCCGGTGCCTAAAGAAATCCCCCGTTTGATAATGGAAATTTCATAAGCTCCACGGGATTGATTAAAATCTGAAAGGCCTGAAGTGGTGGCATCATAATTAATCATGAGGGAAAGATTATTCCATTCAAATCCTGCCATTGGAATGATAGCATCTTTCAAGCGATAATATATCCCGCCAAGAACCTGCATATTTCCATCACCACTTAAATTATAGTGTGCATTCATGCCAACAACTGTTTCAGTTATATTATTCATTTTACTGACGTATGCATTGGGGTTCAAAATCCATTGATCATTGAGTTTTACACTGCCGTTCAGGAAAAATGTATAGCGTGGAGCAACTCGTGTATCGGTAATGGAATTTGAAAAAAAAGATTCTTTCGGTTGATTGATATGAGACACACTGATGCCCGCATTTAAGTAAACATTATCTGATGGAAAATAGGAATAATTTATTCCGGCCTGCAGATCGGCATACACAACGGAATTGGTTGTAAAGGATTCTCCATTTGCAATTTTAATATCAAAAAATTTACCATTCCATTGATTGTCGAATGTAAGTTTACTGATGTCTATTCTTTTATTGACAAAGCCAAAATTAAAGCCTCCACTAAGTAGACTCTTATAACCAATTAATTGATGATACGCAATAGAAGCATAGCCTTTGGTAGAAGATAAACCGCCGGAACCAGCCACATCACGCATTAATGAACCACCTATACCCATCCAGCCATTTTCAAAACGGGAAGCAAACAATTGCATATCCCCCCAAATATTAAATGTCTTGTAAGGATTGCTGGTTATGCTTGCCCATTGATTGCGGTAATTGCCTCCTATCCTCCAGTCTGCATCCGGCTCAAACCCTGTATTGGCGGGGTTTATAAGCAATGGTGTATTAAAGTATTGAGAAAAATGAAGATCCTGGGAAAACGAATTTTTATTCACCAAAAATAATGGGATGAATAATACAATTGAAATGATAGTATGTTGTATGTGTTTTTTCATTTTAATCAGCGTAATAAAGTAATATCACCTTTTTTACGGAAAGTAGCTCCATCCGTAAATGTTACATCCAATACATATACGTAAACTTCCTGTGGTTGTAAAACACCTTTATATTTTCCATCCCAACCTTCAGAGATAGAACCGGTTTGAAAAACAAGTTGCCCCCAGCGATTGTATATTTTCCAATCCATTTTATCAATACCAAAGCCACGCACTTTTACCAAATCATTTACGCCATCGCCATTAGGTGTAAATGCTGTTGGTACATCCAGTAAAGGTACAACAGTTGCCAAAATATCTACACACGTTGTGTCTGTGCACCCGGCGAGATTATACACAATAAGGCAAGTAGTATTTACACCGTTACGATTGTAATAATGGCTGATTAATGTATCCTTTTTTGAGGTAAGAATAGAATCTCCATCTCCAAAAATCCATTTATAAAACACGCCACCGGTTGAAGTATTAATAAATGTGACAGGTGAATTCTCCGGCGGTACTGTTGGCGAATAAGTGAAAGATGAAACCGGTGCATCATACACATAAATATCATATACAAGGCTATCTACTAAATTACAGGAATTTAAATTAGTGGCAGTTAATACTACCCGGTATTTTCCTTGTGCAGGGTAAATATGTACAGGGCTTTCATCAGTAGAAGTAGTTCCATCTCCAAAATCCCATAAATAGGTTTCACCACCCACTGTGGTATTTGTAAAAGTCAATGGTTGATTTACGCAAGCAAATGGAGGTTGTACAAAATTTGCTTTTACAAGATCGGTGATATTTATTATTTTTTCTACATAATCATTCGAATTGCAATAACCCGTATCGAGCAATGTCATTCGTATTGTATAAGTACCTATTGCCGGAAATTGATGAATGATATCAGAAGTATCTGTAATTATTTTTGTGCCGTCTCCAAAATCCCATTCAAAACTTTGAGTAGTAAATGGAAAACCCGGTGGAGCAATAGATAAATTATTAAATTGAAATTGCAACGAATCGCAGGGAGGAAGTTTTATATAATCAAAATCTAATAATGCTTCATTGTCTTTTACACGGATATGGGTGTAGGAAGTATCCGCAATGTTACAGGTGGAAGAATCAATCGCCACAAGCATTACAAGGAAATAGCCGATTGTATTAAAGGTATGGCTGACATTTGGAGTTGCCGTAGTGACATTGCCACTGCCGTCTCCAAAATTCCAGATATATTTAACGGCATTGCCAATTGTATCCCTGAAATTAACAGTGAGTGGCACACAACCTGTTGTATCATTTGGAATTCCATTGATGGAAGATTGAACTGCACTACCAACTCCTGCTAATTCAAAAGCAATTTTTACAGCCGCTTCATTACATAATGAGCCATTTTGTGCGCCATTATTCGGCCCCCATACGCCGGGTGTTGTTGGAAAAATTCCAGTCTTTGCACAATTGGCACAAATAGCCTGGTATATTACACCGCTTTCGTCAAAGCGGCTTGTACCTCCATCTACATGGTCTCCTACTGAAGGGCCATTATCTAAATTTCCAAAGAATGTTCCATACAACTGGCTCTTGGCATCTTTTTCTAAAACGAAAAAATAAAAATCACTTCCATCAGAAGTTTGACGAATAGCATTCGGTGTTGTAACTAATCCAAATGTATTTGCATTGGGATAATTGCCAACAATATCAAGCCCACCGCCCCAGCCTGAGACATACACATTTTCACAACGATCTACCAAAAATGCATCCGGTGAAATATCTGGTGCAGATTGGCCTTTGCCGAAATTGGTTGAATAAATAATCCCGCTAAAATCAGGTTTTAATTTGGTGATATATTGCTTCCCGTTTTTCTGGCTTTGAAATGCCGCATTTACTACCGGCAATGTACCTGTGGTATTTCCATTGATATACGGAAACCCGGCTTTGTCAAATTTTAAACCATAGACTAAATCATTTCCACCTGAGCCAACATACACCGTTCTAATAAGTGAAGCGCCGTCAGGGCTGATGATGGATGCATAGCCATCACAAATGCCCCCCTGGAAACTATTGAAAATTAAAGGGCCATTATTGGATCCGGTTCCCTGTATATTAGAACTTGTAGTAGCACCTCCAATATAAATATTCCCGTTGATTGGATTGAGGGAAATAACAAATGCCGCCTCATCACCTGAACCTCCAATAAATGAACTGAATAATACATTCGTCATGTCCGGGCTTACTTTTAAAACAACGCCATCCTGGCTGCCGCCAAAATTTTGTTGAAAAGCATTTGCAGTGGTTGGGAAATTTGATGATTGGGTACAGGAGCCTAATAAAATATTGTTCGCTGCATCCACAATCACTTCACTTCTTGCATCATCCCCATAATTCCTGGAAATGCTTAATGCACCACCACTTAATTCTTTGTCAACTATATTAACTCCATCATTTGAGCTGCCACCAAACTTGCGGGATGCAAGCAATGATTTACCATCTGCACTGATTTTAGTAAGGAAAATATCAAAGCCACCTCCCGGGCCAAATAAGGTGGATGTGGTAGGAAAATTTAGAGAAGTAGTTCTACCGGCTACTACTAGGTTTCCCGCATTGTCCACAATCATACTGTGAGGTTGTTCATTTCCAGTGCCACCTAAATAGGTTGCATACAAGCGGGAACTGCCATTGGAACTCAATTTAATTATACCAATATCAAAGCCGGGAAGCCCGCCTTGTTGTGTGCCGCCACCAAAAACAGTTTGAATGGCGCCTGTACTTACCGGGTATCCATCACTAAAAACGATACCACCTGCATAGAAATTTCCGGCACCGTCGAATGTGGCGGTATAGCCCCAGTTATCAGAAATACTATTGGTAAAGCTTGCGAAAATAAGGGTCGGGTCTATGATTAGCGTTTCAGTATTTTCATATTTATCTACTTTGAACTTTACAGTATTTCCTTCCAAAATAAATGATGAAGCAATTTCTTTCTTTCCCTTTTTGCCAATTTGCCAGGAAATAGGTTTTAATTCGGAAGCTTCACCAACGGAGGTTTGAATAATTAAATTTCCTTTTGAAATTTTCAAACCATCCACACCCGAAAATGCAAGCGCAATTTTATTGATGTCGCCACCGGGCCTGACGATGAATTCATATTTCAGCCTGCCATTGTCTTCATAATAGCGGGCGTCAATATTCGGATAAATATTTTTATAGGTTACAGCCTGGAAAATTTTGCAATCCGTTTTCCATTTTGCCGGGTCAGAGCCTGTAAAATAATTTGAATAGGTGTTCATCATTTTATCAGGTACAATTTCAGCTATGTTGGATGACCCTATAAAATTTACTTCATACGCATGTGAATGCAGTACTACCGGCTTGAATGTATCAATTTTTGGAAAATCTTTATTGGGGTCAATAAAAGGGCTTGGTTTTGTGGAATCAAGCTGAATAGTTTTATGGCCGCCATATAATTCGGCAACTGCTTTTAAGTCATCGCTGTTATTCAATAAAACTTTGTATCCCTGCTGTTGTAAATAAAATGATCCATTGGCAATTTTCCCGGAATATTTTACTTTGGAATCCCATTGGCCTTTGTTTTCAACAAATTCCAGGCTTTGAGAATAGCAGGTGTGCATGCAAAGAACAAATACATTTAAGAAGATGAAGGGTAGGAATTGTTTCAAGTTTTTTAATTATTTAGCGTTCTAATCTTAACGTTTTGTCCATATAAATGTTGTATCAGGAAATCTTGCTCCAGGCCGTTTTTCCTTTCTGGGATAAAATATAATTTTTTAATCCTGCATTTTCTTCATTCATCAAGGCCGGGTCTGTATCAAGGACAATATCCGCATACCTTTTTGCTGCTTCCAAAATGCTTTGATCTAAAATAAGGTCTGCAAGTTTAAAATCAAGTGTTCCGCTTTGTTTCGTTCCTTCAATATTGCCCGGCCCGCGCAATGCTAAATCTTTTTCTGCTATTTTAAAACCATTATTTGTTTCGCAAAGGATTTTCAATCTTTGTTTTGCGTCGTTGGATACTTTGCTGCCTGTAAGCAAGATACAATAACTTTTTTCAGCGCCTCTCCCGACTCTGCCCCGTAACTGGTGCAATTGGGATAATCCAAATTTCTCGGCGCTTTCTATCATCATCACGCTTGCATTGGGTACATCTACGCCCACTTCTATGACAGTTGTCGCAACAAGGATTTGTGTTTCCCCATTTTTAAACCGCTGCATATTCACGTCCTTTTGCTGTGCGGGCATTCTTCCATGAATCATACTGATATCATACAAATGTTCAGGAAAATAAACTTTTACCTGTTCATATCCCTGCATCAAGTCTTCATAACTCAGCTTTTCACTTTCTTCTATCAATGGATAAATAATATACGCTTGCCGGCCATTTTTGATTTCACCTTTAATAAATTCCATAATTTCCATTCGCTTCATTTCATTGCGTTGAATGGTTTTTATTTCCTGTCGCCCGGGTGGAAGTTCATCTATGATACTATAATCAAGATCGCCATACACAGTCATTGCCAATGTGCGGGGAATAGGCGTGGCGGTCATTACAAGAATATGAGGCGGCACTTCAGATTTCTTCCACAATTTCGCTCTTTGTTCCACGCCAAAACGGTGTTGCTCATCTACAATGGCCAATCCAAGATTTTTAAATACCACTTTATCTTCAATAAGGGCATGCGTGCCAATGATGATTTGGCAACTACCGTCTTTTAATTCTTTTAAAATTTTTTTTCTTTCTGAAGCTTTTGTGCTACCGGTAAGTAAATGAATGGTGATGGGTAAATCTTTAATGAATTGTTGAATGCCATTAAAGTGTTGTTGAGCCAGGATTTCAGTAGGCGCCATCATGCATCCCTGGAAATGATTATCTGCTGCAAGTAACAATGCAAGCAATGCAACGATTGTTTTTCCGCTGCCTACATCACCCTGTAATAAGCGGTTCATTTGCCTGCCGGAATTTGTATCCTGCCTGATTTCCTTAAAAACTTTTTTTTGTGCATTTGTCAATTCAAATGGTAAATATTCGGCATAAAATGTATTAAATAAATTGCCTACTTTTTCAAATAATACGCCGGTACTTTTATGGTGCCTGCGATTGCGGATCAATTTAAATCGCACCTGCGCTAAAAATAATTCTTCAAATTTCAGTCGTCGTACAGCGGCATGAAAATCATCCATTGTTTTTGGAAAATGAATTTTTGTAAATGCTTTGAACCGGCTGATTAATTTTAATTCGTTTAAAACTTTACCGGGCAAATTTTCAGGAATATCATTTTCATGGATTTGTGAAAAAATGGTTGCGGTGAGTTTTGCAATTTGCCTGCCGTTTAAAAATTTTGTTTTTAATTTTTCAGTGGATGGATATATGGGTTCAAAATTAAATTTTTCTTTTACATCCAGTTCATTGAACAATTCAAGATCCGGATGTGAGATTTGTGGTTGGTTATTGAAATAGGAAATTTTTCCATACACAATATATTTTTTGCCAATGAATAAATTTTTTTGCACCCATTGAATTCCACGAAACCATACGAGCTCAAGATAGCCACTTCCATCCGTGATATAAGCTACGAGCCGCCTGCCGGTTTTTTCGCCAATCACTTCAAATTGGGAAATAATTCCAATCACTTGTATATAATCTGTTTCAGGTGAAATGGATGCGATGGTTTGAATAGTTGATTTATCTATATGCCGTAAAGGGAAATGATGCAGTATATCACGGAAATGAAAAATGCCCAATTCTTTTTGCAGCAAGACGGCACGAACCGGGCCAACGCCTTTTAAATATTCAATGGGTGTGTCTAATATGGATTGCGAGAAACTGATAAAGATGATTAATGGTTCATAGCAAATATCGGTAACCTTGTATTAAAGTTGAAAATTATCCGCCGGAGCGGAATGATTGGTTAGCCAGGGCGGATGAAAATTTTTTATAAAAATGAAACCGGAAATTCATGTTACAGATTGAATGTTTAGAAACTTCATTCCAAATGGAGATGCAGGAATTTCAATAAATAAAACAAGTAAATTGAATATATGTGAATACAAATTATCAAAAAAAATCAGATAATTTTATTCATTTTTTTCCTGCCATGCTACTACACCTCCTACAAGATTTACTAAATTTGTAAAACCCATTTGTTCCAGGTATTGGCTCGCAATGACACTCCTGTTGCCGGTGCGGCAGTATAAAATAATTTCTTCGTCTTTCCAATCATCAATATCATCTGTTTCCATTACCTGTATTTTTTCCAAAGGGAGCAATGTGCCGCCGAGATTGAAATCTGCATATTCATCTTCACGGCGAACATCAAGTAAGCGAAGTTTTTCGCCGGCATCAATGCGGGCTTTTAATTCTGCTGGTGTAATGGTTTTCATTTTCGAAAATTATGTTTTGAAAAGTTAAGGTACTTGCAAAGTTGTATCTTTTACAGGTGGAAAAGGGCTTATCCATATATCCATAATTTCACCTGGCCGAATTTTATTTTCAATAATAGTACCAGCTGCAATCACCGATTTTGGTTCCGGGTTTTGCTTTACAATAAAAGCAGTTGCAGTATCCTGCAAAGCATCCATTGCAAGGATGGCCCCTAATGAAATATGATTATTGCTTAATAAAAGACGTGCTTCACTCACCGTCATTCCTACAAGGTCGGGCACATCCATATCATCATTGCCAATGCCATTCCCTATCACAAGGTCAATAGCAGTACCCATATTCACTTTAACACCCGGCTCTATATTTTTCCCATTTACTTTTTGTTCGCGAACTGCATTGCGTGCAATATCAGGTACATAACTCGTATCACCCATTTTTAAGCCAATGCTTTGCAGGAAAAGTTCAGCGCTTTTTACGGAAAAGCCACGCAGGTCGGGCATTACAACCAATGGAGGCACAAGCCTGTTAACGGTAAGATAAACAGTTCTATTTGCTTTTACCATTGCATCTGCTTCCGGGGATTGCCGCAATACAGCATGAGGAGCGGCTGTATCTGCATACATGCTATCTTGCAATACTACATCGAATCCTTGTGCTTCCAACACTTGTTTTGCTTCATCAAAAACTTTCCCTGTTACGGAAGGGACTTTTTTGTTGTCGCCATGATTTGTAATAAAACCAAGTGCGCCAAAAAAAATAAAGATGATAATTGCCACTAATGACAAAGCCACAAGCAGGTTTACAAAAAATGATTTATGGGTAAGGGATTCAAACACAGTGCAAACTTAATTTTTTAAATGTTTAATTGTCCATTAAAACGGTTTTCACCTGCTTTATTTTTGAAAACAGGTTTCTATTAAGGCTGTATAAAACTCTTGCAAGCTCCATCCCATCGCCGCTACCTGTTGCGGGATAAGGCTTTCAGCGCTTTGCCCCGGTACAGTATTGATCTCTAACATCACGGGAATATTTTTTACCTTATCAAAAATAAAATCAATTCGTACAATGCCTTTACAATTGAATATGGCATAAATTTTTATTGCAGCAGAACGAACTGCTTCAGCCACTTCATCCGTTATTTCCGCCGGCGTGATCTCGGCGCTTTCACCTTTGTATTTTGCATTGAAATCAAAAAAATCATTTTTAGAAATGATTTCCGTTATAGGTAAGGTGATGATTTCTTTACCCGATTTAAAAACCCCGATTGTAAGTTCACGGCCACTGATAAATTCTTCTACAAGTACCTGGCTGTCTTCAGCAAATGCTTTATCAATAGCTACTCCAATTTCCTCTGAAAATTTTTGCACTTTAGACATGCCAATGCTCGATCCGCCATTATTTGGTTTTACAAAAACGGGGAATTGTAAATTTTTAATGGCTTCATCCGGGATGGTTTTATCATGTTGCAAAAGCATGACAGATTTTGAAACTGCAATACCACTATATCCTGCAAGGGCAATGGTATCGCGTTTATTGAATGTGAGCGCTGATACCGAGGCATCACAACAGGTGTACGGGATTTTCAGCATATCAAAATAACCTTGCAATTTTCCATCTTCTCCCGGTGTGCCGTGAATGCACATGAGCACTGCATCAAAATTTATTTTTTTATTATTGATAAAAAGGGAAAAATCATTTTTATCAATAGTTGTTTTTTCTCCATCACTGTCTGTATAATGCCAACCGGCAGGAGAAATATCTATGAGGTAATAATCATATTTTTCTTTGTCAATATGCTGCTCAATGGTTTCAGCGCTTTTATAACTGATTTCCGATTCGCGGCTAAAACCACCGGTTACGAGCGCAATACATTTTTTCATTTTTTTTTGATGTTTATGTTTCTCAACAATTCATTACCGAATTTCATTTTGCCAAAAAATATTAGTGACTTAAAGATTTTATGGCTCCTGTCAAAAAAATTTAACTGCAAAGAAATTGAAAAAATCATTCTGTTTAAAAGTTTGATCATTAAAAAAAGGTGAAGGATCTAAGACCCTGCACCTTTCATTAATGGGAAATATCACCCATCTGTATGATGTTGCCTTGTAAAGCAACAAATAATTACGAGCAAGATATATTTTTCTTTTGAGAAAAACGAATCCCGTTGAAAGTATTTTGTTAATGTGCAAAACTTATAAATGCATCCTGTCTTTTTTCGCCAAAAGCTCTTCCACAGTTTCCTGGTACATTTCATCCGGCACACAACAATCCACCGGGCAAACTGCTGCACATTGCGGTTCTTCATGGAAACCCTGGCATTCCGTACATTTGCTCGGTACGATAAAATAAATATCTGTAGCAATTGGTTCAAATCTTTCTTCCGCATTCACCACAGTCCCGTCAATCAAAGTATATGGGCCTTTTACCGTATTTCCGTCAGCAATTGCCCATTCTACACCGCCTTCATAAATTGCATTATTGGGGCACTCCGGTTCACAGGCACCGCAGTTTATACACTCATCTGTTATTTTTATAGCCATTGTATTTTATTTTTGCAGTTAATTAAAAAGACATCCTTCTTTACAAAGGTAATCAACAAGATTAAAAAAAAATTATGGAATTGCAGAAGCGCATTTTTCTTTTGGAAAAGCTGGGAAATTATTTGTTGGAAAAAGATGCAAGCTTAGAGGAAGCCTGCTTACGGGCAGAACAACAAAACCCCTGGTTCTCCCAGGAATTTATTGCATTTTCGTTTCATAACATTGCTTATAATTTTTTGCAAAAAAATAAGCTGGAAAATTGGGTTGCTCAATATTCAATTGCAATTAGTTCCGCTTCAAAAAAAATCGGCCTTACGCTTGCCGGCAATATTCCGCTGGTCGGTTTTCATGATTTGATTTGTGTTTTTATTTCCGGGCATCACGCTATTTTAAAATTGTCTTCAAAAGATGAAGTGTTGTTTTCACACTTAATTAATAAATTAATTGAATGGGAAGAAGGTGTCCAGGCTTTTATCACCATTTCAAATGACCTGAAAAATTGTGACGCATATATTGCCACAGGCAGTAATAATTCAGCGCGCTATTTTGATTATTATTTTAAAAAATACCCGCATATCATACGGCGAAACCGTACGTCAGTAGCGATTCTTAGCGGAATCGAAAATGCACAAGCGTTGGGTTTACTTGCAGACGATATGATGTTGTATTATGGTATGGGTTGCAGAAATGTTACCAAATTATATGTACCTAACGAATACCCATTTGAACCTCTGATAGAACTGTTTAAAAAATACAATTATTTTGCTGACCTACATAAATACAAAAACAATTATGATTACAACTTAGCGCTTGGCTGTTTGGACACGGTCACTGTGTATTGCGCGGATCAGTTTTATTTGCTGTCGCAAACCTATTTAGACGAATTGAACGTCACCGCCGAAACATCAGGCGAACGACTAGAAACCGTTTTGAGCCTGCCTGAAGTGGATTTTCCAACGGGCGCTAGTCGAGACATTGCAACAGGCACAGTAAACCTTGGCCATGCTGCGAATTACACGGTCGCAGCT
>CAYXHX010000050.1:0-2485 GCA_964464835.1 uncultured Chitinophagaceae bacterium
AAAACCAGTTTAATAATGGCAACAATGATTCCACCTATGCAAATGCCATTGAAAAAATACCAGTAACTCAGCGCGCTTTGGAAGATTTGAAATTGTATAAATACAAATTGAAATTCAATTCCGATTACGTGCTTGCCGGTGTTTCCAATAGTGTAATCATGAATAATTACCAACCTTACAATGGTGGTTATGGGCCAATTTATTTGAGCAATGCCAATGATATCAATTTCACTTTCAGGGTTGGCGTAAGTGATTTAATGGAGGACATCAAATTCATTGGAGGCTATCGTTTTGGCACCACACTTTCAGATAAAGATGCATTTCTTTCTTTCCAGAATTACCGCAAAATGATTGATTGGGGCGTTACATATTATCGCAGCGCCACAACAGATTATTTTGGTTATTTCAAAGGGCCTAAGGGCGCTTATGATAACAGGTTGCTTACAAGTATCTATCAATTTAATATTGCCTATCCATTGAATGAAATAAAAAGTTTTCGTGCTTCAGTTGGTTATAGAACGGATCGCGGCGTGATCAGGCCATTTGTAACCTTGGTTGATCCAAATAGCGGGCAGGTAATTTCATTCCCGGACCCTACTGCTTTTGATATTCCTGATTCTACATCAGCTACTTTACTAACTCATTTGGAATATGTGCATGACAATAGTATTAATCCAACCATGAATATTTGGAATGGATTAAGGTTTAAAATTTATGGCGATTTTAATATGCCAATGGGTAAAAGCGCCATCAAAGGAAAAACAACTGTCAACCTTGGATTTGATGCAAGGTATTATTATAAAATTTACCGCAATTTCATTTGGGCAACAAGAGCCGCAGGCGATTTCTCATTTGGCGAAGCAAAATTATTGTATTACCTCGGTGGCGCTGATGGTTGGATCAATCCAAAATTCAATAGCGCCAACAGGCCTGCACCTGATCAGAATTATGCATTTCAATCACTTGCATTGAATATGCGCGGGTACATTCAAAATGTCGCCAATGGAAATAATGCAGTAGTCATCAATAGTGAATTGAGATTGCCTGTATTTTCAACATTCTTCAATAAACCTATCAACAATGCATTCCTACGCACATTCCAACTCATCCAGTTTATTGATTTAGGAACGGCATGGAATGGCGGCTTCGATGCCTTTGAAAGGCCTACCTATATTTATCCGCCTGCTGATCCGAATAACCCCGTAAGCATTCGCCAGAAAGCCGGTGGTATCGGGCCTTTCGCCGGTGGTTATGGTTTTGGTGCAAGAGGAAGTTTATTAGGATATTTCCTAAAATTGGATGCAGGTTGGCCGATGAGTGGCTTCTTCCAGGGAAAACCAATTTGGTATTTCTCACTTGGCCTTGATTTTTAAAAAGAAAAGAGTGTACATATTTTTGGAAAAAAAATAATAGCCGCAACAATTGCAGCTATGATACTGCAAATTAACACTGCGCCTGCGGCAACATCTTTGATGTATTGAATATTTTTATCAAAACCGGGTTGTATCAAATTGCAGATTTTTTCTAATGCGCTGTTGATCATTTCCAAGCCAATCACCAATGCAATACAAAGTAATATGCTGATCCATTCTGAAGAATTACATTTAAAATAAAATGCTAAGGCAGAAATTATTATCGCACACACCAATTCTATCCGGCCATTCCTGTCTGTTTTGAAGAATCGGAATATACCGGTAAATGCATATTTGAAAGCAGCAAAAAAATTATGTTTACCGGGAATTGGCATGTATAGTTTTTATTTTTATCAAAAATCAAGTTTTTATGGATGAAAAAAAAATTAAGTGAATAAAGATGTGCATCAAATATGCACCCCCTTAAATTCAAACTGACTTGATTTGAAATAATACTCCAATGAATTCATTTTCCTAAATGATAGACATTTAAAAACCCAGGATTGCAAAAATCTAAAAATCCCAAAATTTAAACCTCTCAACTCCCAATTAAATATCAAATTCCATCAAATTAAAAATTTTGATGCTATATCTTTGTTCAACAGGTTGGCATTTTATATTTTTGAAAAGAATTGCCAATAAAATGATATCATCAGAAACTATAGGTTACAGATTCCGAAGACTAAGTAACGAAAGCATATTACCGCTTTGTAAGGTCTCTGTTTTTTACATTGATTATACTATACTTTTTAGGATTGAAGTACGTGTAATAATGAAGTGGTAATACAGTTTGCCAAAATTTATATACCATTTTATTTTTGAACTCAAAAAAATAATCATAATTGATTTATATTAAAGATAAAATGGCTACTAAACCTACATATTCAAAGCAAATGAGCAATGTAAAAATTTGGGAGGATGGCGAACAGCTATACTTAATTGACTTAGATAAGTTTCAGATACAGTCAGGGAAAAAGAAGCAAGTTCAAAATGTGATTTTAAATGAACGAGATCTTAACGACCTGAATGGTAGTGAATGGACAAAACATGGGAAAAGTGTACAGACTTTCAAT
>CAYXHX010000050.1:2495-11703 GCA_964464835.1 uncultured Chitinophagaceae bacterium
CGAGAAAAGAAAAAAGCACGGTGCCGCTTTCCCGATTGCATTGGCGAAACATTTCATAAAAATTTATTCAAAGCCTGGCGATACCGTATTTGACCCTTTCGCAGGTGTGGGAACAACACTTGATGCTGCAAATATTTTGCATAGACATTCAATAGGCATTGAACTCAATGAAGATTTCATAAAACTTTTCAATCAAGGAGTTGACTCAAAAGATGGTAAAGCAAATAATGAATATCGAAGAATCGTCATTCAAGATTCAGCGATGAATGTTTCAAATCATCTTTCTGTTGACACTGCAGATTTTATATTGACTTCACCGCCTTATGCGAACCTTTTAAATAAAATTCGCCAGAACTTTGCAGACAAAGATTTTGTGGGAAACACTTACAAAAATCAAAGTAGAAAATTAGCAAAGCCATATTCCAAACACCAAGATGATTTAGGAAACACGACCTACGAAGAGTATTTGTCCAAGATGAAAGAATTGTTTTCATCAATCTTTCAAGTTGCAAAGCAAGGTGCTTATAATGTTTGGGTAGTTAGAGATTACCGAGACTTGGAAAATAATATTCCATACATTTGTTTACACAGCGACCTCATTCAAGTGGCACAAAAAGCTGGATGGAAAATATGGGACATGATTATTTGGGACCAGTCAAATCAAAGAAAACTTGTTCGGTTAGGAGGAAACAAATCAAGAAGATATTATTTCAATATCGGACATTCATTTATACTTGTATTCAGAAAAAACATCAAAGGTGAAAAATTCTAATGATATCAAACAATCAAAATAATAAAAGCACTTATTACACTCACGGATTTCACCCATATCCTGCGAAATACACTCCGCAGCTTGTAAACAAGTTTTTCAATTTATATTGCAAGCGTGGCTTCACAATACTCGACCCCTTTTGCGGGAGTGGAACTACTTTGGTTGAAGGAGTTTTGAACGGAATGGATTCAGTTGGCATTGACCTTAATCCAATTGCATACATTATTTCAAGAGCAAAAACAAATCATTATTCCTTAGAAGAAATCGATGAAATTAGAAATTTCAATTCTGAAATTCAATTGGAATCTAAAAATGGATCCTTTGGAAATGGGAAAAATAACGAAAATATTTTAATCCCTATTTTTCCAAATCGTAATCACTGGTTTCAGGATAATGTCAGCAAAGAATTAGCATTACTGAAAAATGAAATTGACAAGTTTGAGAATCAAAATATTAAAGATGTTCTGTATTGTGCTTTCTCAAAAATAATTGTAAAAGTTTCTAATCAAGACAGCGAAGTAAGATACACGGCAAAAAATAAAAATCATCCGGACGGAATTGTTTTTTCTGCTTTTAAGAACACAGTTTCAAACTATATTCAAATTTTATCTTCAAAAGAACACACAATTAGTGCGAATGCAGAAGTTCACAATGGAGATACAAACGATGTATTAGTAAACTATCCAGACAATTACTTTGACTTTGTAATTACTTCACCTCCCTATATCAACACCTTTGATTATTATTTATATCACAAACAAAGAATGTTTTGGTTTGGATATGACCATAGACCAGTAAGGCAAAAAGAAATTGGAAACCATCATCGTATTGATACAAAAGAATTTGATGTTGCGATAGCTGAATACATTAACTCTATGTCAAAAATTATGAATGGACTTTCAAGAGTTTCGAAACCCAATTCTTATTTTGTAATGGTTATTGGTGATGGCATTATTGAAGGTTCAACCATTGACATGAGTCAAGTGATTGCTGAAATTTGTGAGCAGGGAGATTATGAAATTGAAAAAATTGAAAGCATAAATCTTTCAGACATTAGCCGTTCGTTTAATAAAAAATTTTCTAATGCTCCCAAAAAGGAGCACAATATCACACTCAAGAACAAAAAGTAATTTGACGATATGCTATACACTGAAAATTTAGAAGAAATTATTTTTCATCGACATGAAATGTTTCAAACAGATGAACTTATAGTTCTTTCGGGTTATGTCGGCCCAAGACCAATTCAACGATTAAATAACATGCCTTTTCAATCTAGAATTGTTTATGGGATGTATGGTGCAGAAGGAATTCAACGAATTCTACATAATTCTTTGATTGGCTTGCAGAATGAAATCAAGAACATAAATATCTTTTATTCGAGCCTCCCAGTACATTCAAAATGTTACGCATGGCGTAACAAAGGACAAATTGTTCATGCTTTAGTTGGTTCCGCAAATTTTTCAAGCAATGGTTTAACCACACCGTTCAGAGAAATTTTAGCTGAAACAACACACGATACTTTCAATCCATTGAACGAGTACATTACACGAGTATTGAATAATTCAATTTCCTGCCTTGAAGTTGAAGCTTTCCAAATAATTGAACAAGTTGAAACACCTGAAGCTACTTGTTTGCTTTCATTATTGGGAAGAGATGGGGAAGTTCAAAATGCAGCAGGGTTAAATTGGGGACAAAACCCATTAAACCATACGACAAGAAATGACGCATATATTAAAATCAGAGTGCAGGATATTAGAAATTTTCCAGATCTCTTTCCTCCAAAGCAGCTTAATCCTTTGCGCTTTGATGGAAGGGGAAGAATGCACCGGCACAATGATGCAATAGAAATTATTTGGGATGATGGGATTAGTATGGAGGGTTTATTATTTGGTAACCAGCCTATAGATGGTATTGTTTACCCAAAGCAGGTAAGTTCATTTCCACATGCGAGCCAATTAGGAGAATATCTTCGTAGAAGACTTGGTGTTCCTCTTGGACAACCAGTTAGAAGGTTGCATCTTAACAAATATGGGAGAACAAATGTTTCAATCTCTCAAATCAACGAAGGTGTTTATAAATTTGATTTCTCTGTATAGTCAGCTTCATTTGCATGAATTCCAAAACCAACACATAAAATACGACCTTACAAAGGAGTCTGATTTATTTTTACACACCGGTTGATAATGAAGGTTCCAGTAAGTAAACTTTTTTCATTAATTTCGCGCCGTGATAAAGAATACCATATTAACGAAAGGTTTGATTTTTTCAATAAAAAATCTTCCTGCGCTTAGTGAAACGAAGGCCACA
Source organism: uncultured Chitinophagaceae bacterium (assembly GCA_964464835.1). GTDB lineage: Bacteria > Bacteroidota > Bacteroidia > Chitinophagales > Chitinophagaceae > JAFDXJ01. The sequence continues at coordinate 5,575 of CAYXHX010000050.1, forward strand.
TTAAAAAGAGATGCAGGTAATAATATTGTTTTGGATTTTTATTATTCTGCTTCCTATTGCATTTTTACGGAACAGGAAAATGAACGGTTTTATAAAATAGAATTTATTTTCCCGGATGCGTATTTGGATTCCTATTTTTCCTATCACCCGGAAAGCTATCTTACCCATTTCAGGGAATTTGCAGAAAAAGAAATTTGCTGCTCCAAACAAATGATCCTGCATGATATTATCAATTGCAAATACCAGGGCGCATACCTTGAAATGTTTTTGGAAAGTAAGGCGCTTGAATTGCTTTTATGTTTTCAAAAATGTACCATATTCCCGGTGCATGATTGTGCATCCTGTAAATTCCTGATGCGGCCATTGGAAAAAAATAAAATCCTGCGCGCCAAAGATATTATTTTATCACGCTTAGATAATCCACCCACCATTCATGAACTTTCTTTGGAAGTTGGTATCAATCAATGCTATCTTAAAAAAGGGTTTAAGGAAATGTTTGATGCCACTATTTATGAATTTGTACAACAGCAACGTGTTGCACAAGCAAAATTATTGTTGGCCACTACGGAGTTAAGTATTGCCGAAATTGCCAACCAGGTTGGGTTTTCAAGTACGAGCAATTTTAGTTCAACGTTTAAAAGGCATACAGGTGTTTTTCCAAGTGAGCTGCGAAAATCACTTGTTGCAATGGCCTAGTGTATTTTTTAAAAAATTTTACTTCAACACTTCCTGTAATTTCTGCTGCAATGCAGGCCCTCTCAAATTTTCCGCAATGATTATTCCATCCGGGTTGATAAGCACATTAAAAGGTATTCCTGTAATTTGATAAGCAGGAACGGCCGCACTTTCCCATTGTTTCAGGTCACTCATTTGGCTCCAGTTGAGGCCATCCTTTTTTACAGCTTCCAACCATGAAGCTTTATCACTGTCTAATGAAACGCCAAGTATCGTAAAATTTTTATCTTTAAATTGATTGTACGCTGCCACTACATTGGGATTTTCCTGCCTGCATGGGCCACACCAGCTTGCCCAAAAATCTACGAGTACATATTTTCCTTTAAAGTCGTGGATGCTCATAGGTTTTCCATTCATATCCTGCATCGTTAGATCAGGGGCAGGATTATTAATAAAAGAATTTCCTTCATCTGTATTTTGTGCAGCATCATTGCCTTTGGTTAAATTTGTTTTGAAAGCAACTAATCCTGTATGGTTTTGAAATCGTGCTAAAGCACCTGTTACAAGTGAATCCAATACATTTTCCTGCATTGTAGCGCGAGCCATATACAATGCGTAATAAATAGCTGCAGGGTTATTGGATTTTGAAATAAATGTTTTTGTATTGTTATTCATAGCCGCCATTTCTTCCATGCCACGGGTTTTTAAAGTTTGTACCAATGTATCATTCCCCGGATGCATGCTTAAAGAATCTACCCTGTAATAAATACCTGAAAGCGTGGAATCTTTGGCGCGGTAAGCATTGATAAATGCATATAAATCTTTTGTGGCTTCACTACCGCCAATTTCAGGTAAACGGAAACCATCTAAATTGATATTTAAAGTAATTGCATTTCCATCATTGATAAAAATACCTGCCGGTATATGATTCAGCGTAACAAGGAAAAGCCCTTGCTCTGTGGCGCTGCCCTTCATGGAAAAATTCCCGGATTTATCGAGAATGGCGGAATCTAAAATTGCCGGTTCCTTTGTATCATAAGAAACTTTTTCCAGGTAAACAGAATCACTTGGCGCTCCTGTGATATGGCCACTGATCGTAAAATTTCCTGTATAAGTATTCTTACAGGATAATGCAATGATTGCAAGTACGAAAATTTTAAAAATATTTTTCATAATTGTTTCTTTATCGTGTTTTAATTGTTGATGATTAATTTTTCTTCGAGCATTTTCATCGTGGCTGATGGGTCTGCTTTTCCTTTGCTTAATTTTTTTACTTCACCCACCATTAAACCTATTAAGCCTTTCTTGCCTTTTTGATATTCCTTTACTTTTTCGGGCATTTTTTCCAAAACTAAATTGACCCAATTTTCCAGTTCATTCATATCATTTACCTGCAGCCAACCTTGTGTGGATGCGGCTTGCAGCGGATGAATGTTTGTATGTTCCATCAAATATGGCAATAATTTTGAAGCCGCAGTGGAGAAACTCATTTGATTTTCTTCCACGAGTGTAATGATTTCCGCAAGTTGTTTTGCAGATAAAGGATTTACTGTAAAATCCATTTTCTGGTCATTTAAATATTGCATCATCGGCCCTGTAATCCAATTGGCAATCGCTTTATAATTCGTTGCATGTCGAATCACTTCATCAAAAAACATAGCCACCGGTTTTTCAGCGCACAAGCGTTCTGCATCATATACGGAAAGTTTGTATTCTTCGGCATACCTTTTCATTTTTTCCGCCGGCAATTCAGGTATTTGCTTTTTTATTTTATCTAAAAAATCATTGCTGATATTTATTGGAGGCAAGTCAGGTTCGGGAAAATAGCGGTAATCATCTGCCTCTTCTTTTTCGCGGAGTGAGAAGGTTGTATTTTCTTCCGCATCATAGCTTCTTGTTTCCTGTATAATGGGTTGATTATTTGTTGCCAGGGAAATCAATCTTTCTATTTCAACATCAATGGCCTTTTTTACATGGCGCAATGAATTCAGGTTTTTTACTTCTACTTTGGTGCCCAATTTTTTGGAACCTTTGGTGCGTATGGAAATATTGGCATCGCATCGCAGGCTGCCTTCTTCCATATTGCCATCGCATATATCAATCCATTTTACAAGCCTTCTTATTTCTGCTATAAATTGATAGGCTTCTTCTGCAGAATGTAAAACCGGATCGGTTACAATCTCGATAAGTGGTGTACCGGCGCGATTAAAATCAAGTAAAGAAAAATGATCATTCATATCATGAATGCTTTTCCCTGCGTCTTCTTCCAAATGGATCCTGTTCAAAAATATATCCCTGGAATAATTTTCTGTTTGAATTTGTACAAAACCATTTTTACAAATAGGCGTGGTATGTTGAGATACCTGGTAACCTTTGGGCAAGTCCGGGTAAAAATAATTTTTTCTTGCAAAAAAAGTGAATGGTGCAATATCGCAATTACAGGCGATGCCCATTTTAATGGCAAAAACGATAGCTTCTTTATTTAAAACGGGCAGCGTGCCGGGATGTGCGAGGGAAATTTCACTCACAAATGTATTCGGTGCAGCGCCAAAACTATTTTTGTCAGCGCAAAAAAGTTTTGATTGTGTGTTGAGCCTGGCGTGTATTTCCAGCCCGATTACGGCTTCATATTTCCCGGTATCAAACTTCATATAAGTGCGCAAAACTAAGTGGTAGCAATGGATTTGCCATTAAATACTGTAATAATTAGGAATACCTTAATTCATTGTTCGTTGCAATTATTGAATACTGAATTTCTGCAAGATGAATAAGATTGCTTAATGTATTTCAAATACATAACAGATCCAGGTGACTTTATTTTCATATAAACCTTTCATATTCCAGGGGCGGAATGTAGCTTTAATCATGAGTTCTATTTCAGGATACTTTTCAGACATATAATAATATTCATTACTCTTGGTATTCTTTTCTGTTGCTAATTGAAATCCCAATTCCTTAAACTCATTTAGCAGGCTATCACCCATTTCTTTAGTATGCACAGTAAATGCAGCCCGCCAACTGGCCTGTGGATTTGCATCTATATAATAAGTTGATGCCGGTAGTGTGAGTTCTTTACCGCCTGTGTCTTTTATGGTGATGCGTTTCGCTGCATAAAATTCACCCTTTGTAGCATTAATAAAATCACGGGAAAAGTTTTTCATAAATAATTGTACACAGGAAATAGAATTACATTTAGCCAGTTCTATGAGTTCAGTGGCGGAAAGCCGATCCCGCTGTGGTAAAAGTTCTTCCCTGGTTAATTTGTCCTGATCATGAATATTTTCTAATTCATCCAGGCTTACTGCCCGTTTGTTTGTGGGATTGGAACAAGCTATTATACCAAACAGCGCTAATGCAAGCAAGGATTGAAAAAAGGCTTTCATAATTTTTACATTTATTGTTTTATCCTATAAAAAAGCATTGCTTCCTCAGAATTGATACCTGTTTTAAACCTGAGTATATCCACATTTTGTTTTGTGGCACGTTTAATTTCCAGAAAATGGTTAATAATAGTATCTCCTAAGTTACTTATTGCAATCATACGAGGATACCTCAATCCGGTATTATTTACAATAGATGGCATTATCTTATAATTGCCGGTGTATTTTAAACTATCTTTTTGCGGGTATGTTACAACCATATAAAAAAAACTACCATCTCGTTTAAAGCGAAGTAAGAGTAGGGTGCTATCATTTTTTTGTGCCCATGATCCCAGGTGGCTATCCCCTTTGCCTAAATCTGCTCTTACGATATCAATATCCTGATTTTTTTCTCTTTTCCTGTCAAGCCAGTGCCTGATGCTTAGAAATACAGCTACGGCAATGATAAAAATGAAAAAATATTTTGCAGAAGATCTCATCGTTAACTATTGCAAGCAAATTATTTAGGTTTAATTAAAACTTAGAAGAAAAATATACAAGTGTTGCAATAATGGCAGCACTTACTAAAATTCCTATTATAATTTTAGTGGCACTTTTTGCTCCTAATACACCCATTTTTTTCATTGCCTCGGCTGGGGAAATATTTAATAACCCTGCTTCGGGGCAAAGACGTTGAAGTTCGTTGATAAATATAAGAAAAGATTGCTCCCGGCTATTTACAAAAACCCTTTTCGTTTTTATTCTCCCTTGCATTAAGTAAGAGAAAATAAATTCTGAATCATAAGAATGATCCCCTTTTGTACGGACATTTTCAAGATTTTGAAATTTTGTAGTTGGTACGAGGCAGAAACTCTTTAAATCTTTAAGAGCAATATCAATCTCAATGGGCCTATCCAAAACTCCTTTTCCCTGTGTTTTTGAAATAAAATTCGTAGAAGTGAGTAATAGTTCAACAGATGCAGTAGTATGATCTAAAAAATAATTTATTGGATAATTCATTTCAGAAAATTTAGAATATTTGTGATTGATTTTAATTTTCCTATTGCCTGAATCCAATGGCATTTCGATGGTTTTTTTGCCCCCAACGGTTAGATTCATTTATGTCGAATTCTTTAACATCATCCAAAATAATTGTGTTTAGTAAACTGTCTTTTCTGTCTTCTTTACGCATTCTTGCTAAACGTAAATTTTGATTTTTTACACATTCAGCTACTATTTGCCTTACTGTTCGGGCATTGCCAAAATTTGCATCCCTGTTTTCAAATAACCAGGTTAAATAATTTTTCAGATGAATTGATGATGCTTCATCCGGTGCAACAGTTTCTTTGGTAAAAAGGGTTGAAGCTATACTCCACATTTCTTCGGGAGTATAATCCATAAATTGAAAATACTTATCAAAACGACTGCGAAGCCCGGGGTTACTATCAATAAATTCCTGCATTTTTTGTGGATAGCCTGCTGCAATTATTCCTATTTTACCACGATTATCTTCCATGTATTTTAGAATAGTAGCAATAGCTTCGTTCCCAAAATCATTATCCGAAAATTCTTTACCAGCAAGTGAATAAGCCTCATCTATAAATAAAATACCTCCTAGCGCCTCATCTAATTTTGTTTTTGTTTTTATAGCAGTTTGCCCAATAAATCCTGCAACAAGTGCCTCCCTGTCTACTTCTACCAGGTGGCCATTTTGCAAAACACCCAATCCTTTATAGATACGTGAAAGTAATCTGGCTACGGTAGTTTTACCTGTACCAGGGTTGCCCGTGAAGACAGAATGTAATGAGAATTTATTAAGAAAGTCTTTTCCTGTTTCCTGGTAAAATTTAACCAGGGTTACCATTTCATTCACATCATTTTTAATATTAGCAAGGTCAGCCATAGCATTGAGTTCGGCCAGGCTGTCCTTTAAAATTTCTTCAGGCGTTAAAATAGCGGGAATATTTTTAGCTTCTGGTAACGGTTTTGAATCACTGTTGCCCGGTTGATTTTTTACGCTTGCTTCATTCCATTCCGCCCATTGATTGCCAACCTGGAATGTAACACTGGACAATAATGTTTCCATGAAATAAAT
>CAYXHX010000051.1:0-3981 GCA_964464835.1 uncultured Chitinophagaceae bacterium
AAATCTTTTAGAGATAAATTCAATATATGGTTTCAAAACTTACGCCGGATGAAGTTTTAAATTTTTTAATTATCGTTACAATCGTTTTGATTACAGCGCGCTTTCTTGGCGAGATTTGCCGGAAGTTGAAGCAGCCTGTGGTGATTGGTGAAATCATTGCGGGTATTTTAATCGGGCCAACTGTTGTTGGCACTTTGTTCCCAAACTTTTATCAACAAGTATTTCTTAGTCAACCACGTGCTTTTGGAGCCTTTGACGGCCTGGCAAATGTTGGCGTTATTTTACTGATGTTTGTTGCCGGTATAGAGGTGGACTTAAAACAAATCATTAAACAGGGCAAGCAGGCTGCGTCTATCAGCCTTTTGGGGATTCTATTTCCTTTTACACTGGGATTTATTTTTGTATGGTTTTTTCATGATTTTATATTTGCTACACCAAGTACAGAACGATTGATCCCGGCTATGTTTTTTGGTACAGCTTTATCCATCACCGCTCTTTCTGTAATTGTAAAAGTGTTGATGGATTTACAAATAGTACGAACAAAAATTGGCGGGCTTGTGTTAACTGCAGCTATGGTTGATGATTTCCTCGGATGGATATTATTTTCCATTATTGTGAAAATGATGGATGCCAATAAATCCTCTGACAATATTATGTCCATAATAATGGTATTGGCATTTGCCATATTTATGGTTACAATCGGCAAATGGATTATCAATCAAATTTTAAGATTATCTGTAAAATATTTAACTCCGCCCGGTGGTGTAATTACTGTAGGAATTTGTTTATGTTTTTTAGGAGCTGTTTTTACAGAAGCTTTGCATATCAAAGGTATATTTGGCGCCTTCCTTGTTGGTGTGGCTGTTGGTGATTCAAAATATTTTTCCATGACTTCCCAAAATGTGATGGAGCAATTTATCGTCAATATTATTGCACCATTATTTTTTGCCAGTGTGGGATTGCGGATTAATTTTTTAACGCATTTCAATTGGAACGTCGTACTGATTATTATCAGCATTGCATTCATCGCAAAATTGGTTGGTGTATGGATAGGCGCACGAGCAAGTGGAATGAATAAATACGAATCCAAAGCAGTCGCTTTTGGAATGAATGCAAGGGGCTCGCAGGAAATAGTTTTGGGATTGGTCGCATTGCAAACAAAAATTATTGATGAAACAATTTTTGTCGGGCTTGTAATCATGACCGTTTTAAGCATTCTTATCACCGGCCCTACGATGAAATATTTTTTCAGGAAAGATTTGGAATCACAGGCAGCTTTGCCCGCTTAAATGAATTTATACAGTAGTACTTTTGTTACATGAAAAAAATCGGTTTCATCCTGTTGATAGTTTTTTTATTTGTATCATGTGAAAAAACAATTAAGGTATCTGTTCAAAACCAACCGCCAAAATTAGTGGTGAATGCAGAAATTGAAAATGGCAAACCGCCGCTTGTCGCGCTGTCTACATCATTGAATTTTTTTAGCGCCATTACGCCTGAAGAACTTTCAAGCACTTTTATTCATAATGCTGTAGTAACAATTACCGCCAATAATAAAGTATATCCATTAGTTGAATATTCATTTACAGATACTTCCGGGTTTTCATATTATTATTATACAATTGATACCGGCAATGCAAATAATTTATTATTAGGGAATTTCAATACCTCTTATAAATTAAATATTTAAACACCTGATGGCAAAGAATACAATAGTACAACAACCATTCCTTTACTGGCCAAATTGTGTGATTCTCTTTGGTGGAAACCTGCTGTAAATACAGATGATACAACACTTTGCCGGATGTTTGGAAAATTTACAGATCCGCCGGGACTGGGAAATTATGTACGATATTTTACCAAAGAAAATGATGGGCCTTTTTTGCCCGGTTTAAATTCTACAGCAGATGACCAGGTTGTGGATGGCATTACATATACTTTCCAGTTTGATATGGGTTGGGATAAAAACAGCATTGAAAAACCAACCGGAGACAATTATGGTTTTGCGCATCGGGGTGATACAGTCACTTTAAAATTTTGCAATATTGATAAAGGCACATTTGATTTTTGGAATACATGGGATTTTGCTTATCAAAGTTATGGAAATCCATTTTCTTCACCCATACAGGTTACGAGTAATATTTCAAATGGCGCATTGGGAGTTTTTAGTGGTTATGCGGCGCAATTTAAAACAATCATTATTCCTAAATAACAAGTATTCCCAACATTTTTTTTGGAGGAAAAATGAGTACTTTTGCAACTTCATTTTTTTACAACATTTATTTCAATATATAATTTTTTCATGGAAAAAAAGATTACAGAAAAAGTACATTGCCTGATTATTGGCAGTGGGCCTGCAGGATATACGGCTGCTATTTATGCAGCGCGTGCCAACCTGAAACCCGTGCTGTACCAGGGAATTCAGCCTGGTGGCCAATTAACTATTACCACAGATGTAGAAAATTATCCCGGTTACCCGGATGGTATTCAAGGCCCGGAAATGATGATACATTTTGAAAAACAAGCAGTACGTATGGGTGCCGATATTCGATATGGCCTGGCAACGAATGCTGATTTATCGGGCCCAAAACATCTAATTGAAATTGATGAAGAAAAATGGCTGGAAGCAGATTCGGTAATTATTGCAACAGGGGCTTCTGCTAAATGGTTGGGCATCGAAAGCGAGCAAAGATTGAATGGGCATGGCGTAAGTGCATGTGCCGTATGTGATGGTTTCTTTTTTAAAAATAAAGAAGTGGCCATTGTTGGCGCTGGGGATACGGCTTGCGAAGAAGCATTGTATTTATCAAAACTTTGTACAAAAGTGCACATGATTGTTCGTAAAGATGAAAACGGAATGCGTGCCAGTAAAGTCATGCAAGACCGCGTGAAAAATACGGAAAACATAATCATTTACTGGAACAGTGAAACAAAAGAAGTGCTCGGTGATAAAACAGTCGTTGGTGTAAACATAGTCAATACAAAAACAGGAGAAGAAAAAACGATTCCTGTGAGTGCATTTTTTGTGGCCATTGGCCATACACCGAATAGTGATATTTTTAAAGGCTGGCTGGAAATGGATGAAGCGGGTTATTTGATAACAAAACCCGGCACTTCCAAAACAAAAATTGAAGGCGTATTTGCAGCGGGGGATGTTCAGGATAAAACGTATAGGCAGGCTGTTACTGCTGCTGGAAGTGGTTGCATGGCCGCACTGGATGCTGAAAGATATTTGGGAGAAAAAGGTTGGGTATAAAAAAATATTATGCTTTTTGTAATACTATCAAACCTCCGGTTTTATGCATCGCATGGTTTTTATGAAGAAGAAAAAATCATGGGCGCTTCATTCGAAGTACATGTTCGAGTGGGATATCAGCCAAAAAAAATACCTGTAGCACACCTGGAAGAAACGATTGATTACAGCGCTATATATGCATTGGTAAAAAAAGTGATGCAACATGCACAGCCTTTGTTGGAAATGGTTGCAAGCACAATGGCTTTACAAATTTTTGAAAATTTTGCTTTAGCGGAAAAAGTGATTATAAAAATTGTAAAATTGAGCCCGCCCATTTTGGAATTTATGGGCGAAGCCGGTGTGGAAATAGAATTAAATCGGGAAGATTTTATTTAATTATTTCCATCTGTATAAGAATGTAAGAATAATATTTTACAAATATACTACCGGTTAAAATTCCTGCGTGGTGGGCTGCTCCGCCTTTCTTCTGCCTGCTTTACCACCAAAGGTTTTTTCCCCAGCGAAATATCATTTAAATGTTCAATCGCATCTTTGCCATCCTGTTCTTCTTTCATACTTACAAAACCAAAACCACGGCTCTTCCCGGTTTCTTTATCCAAAGTAACTTTAGCTGAAACAACCGGCCCGAATTTTTCAAAAATTTCTTCCAGTTCTGCATCATCCAAATCATAAGGTAAACCAGCAACAAAAAGATTCATATAAAATGTTTTTGTAAATATAGGAAA
>CAYXHX010000051.1:3991-4302 GCA_964464835.1 uncultured Chitinophagaceae bacterium
TACACCCTGTTGTCATCTTATTTATACTACGCTCTTTTTTTAACATCCGGTATTTGTAAGCCATTCAATTGTATAAATTTATTGAGACATTATTATACATTGAATAGCTTTATTTTGTATAAATTTTTTAAAATGGCAAAGTTTTTCTCTTTTTTAAAGAAAAACAATGACACCTGATTTGGGAATAATTCGGAAGATTATGGCGGGCGTTTTGTAAACAAGGAGGGCAGTTTTAACATCAAGAGAGTGGGCATACCAATTTGGGAAAAATTCTGTTTGTACCATAGTATGATTAATATGCCAACCTGGCA
>CAYXHX010000051.1:4312-11702 GCA_964464835.1 uncultured Chitinophagaceae bacterium
GATCAAAGTTTATAAAGATGGCTATGCAAATACAGTATTTCAACGAACATCCTACACATTTAATGAAATTGTGTTTGATGCAAAATTTGAAAAAATGCATAATGAAAGTGAGGATGGTAATACGACAAATTTACACTTGGATAAATTGAATAGTTTTAAAATGGTAAATTAACCATCGTATGTATCAATGGGTACCAAATGAATAAAAAAATCTCCTTTTTCTTTTGATTGAAAAAGGAGATTTATATAAAACCAGGAAAATTGAATTAGTTCTTGATTAATTTTTTAACAACTTTAGAATCGCCAAAGTTTATTTCCAGCAAATAAGTACCTGATGCAATTCCTGTTGCAGTAAATGGTATTGTATTGCTGCCTTTCATTAGGTAAACGCCTTGTTGCTGTTTCACTTTTGCGCCAACTGAATTGTAAAGCGATATATCCGCTTTCGTTGTTTTAACCGCATTTATGGTTATTACAAAATTGTTGGTAAATGGATTCGGCGCTACTAATACTGATTCGTTTTCCTCGGTAGTATTGCTTGTTGCAGTACTGGCTTTATTTGCAACCGGAATAGATTTTATACCCATTTCAGCATCACTCTTTGTGCCTTGTGGATTGGTTAACCATCTTGTAGATGAACATGGTTCAAGATAAGCCACAAAATTTGATCCGCTTTGCGCCTGGAAACCCGGGTATAATACTACTTTGTCCCGTGCTGCAAAAACTACGGTTGATGCACTTGAAGTAATAGTAGTAGCACATCCGTTACCTCCATTTACAGTAGATATTGCTTGCACAAAAGTTCCATTTAAAGGATAAGTGCCACAAGCATTGATGGTATATGCAGATGACTGTGATTCCACACCAACTGCATGCCAGGCATCGCCTACTGCTATAATTTCCGGTGAACAACCACCATACAAATCATAGGCAGCTTCCAATGCGCCTTTTCTTGCATCAATATATTGCGAAGATGAAGTAAGATAAAATGCCAGGGAACGATAGGCTATCAGCCTTGCTTTGAAACGAGTGATAGCTGCTACATTGTATTTTTCACCTTTATCATTTACGCCTGTACCACCTTCAGATAACAAGTAAAACCAATGATTCTGCACTCCACTATTGGTGTGCACACCTCCATGATCGGCACTTCCAGTGTACCAAAACGTACCTTTGTATGTATCCGGGTCGTTATAATCATTCGGGTCAATGAAACTTCTGATTGCACCACGGTCGGCTCCAACAAGGTAATCGTTGATACCTTCAGACCAGCTTTCCACCATTTCGCCAAAAATATCACTAAACGATTCATTTAATGCACCGGATTCATTTGAATATACAAGGCCTGCTTCATCCTGTGTTACTCCATGTGTAAATTCATGGCCCATGATATCATTTGTATTCCAGTCATCTGAAGCGCTGGATGTATTGCCTGCATAGAAAATGGTTGAGTTGCCGGTGCAACCCCAGCAGGCATTGTTTTCACCAATGTATGCATTGTTATATGCAATCATATCGCCTGCAGAACCATCCCAACTTTGGCGGCTATGTTCGTTAAAATAATAATCATACACCATCTTAGCTCCCCATTGTGCCTGTATGGCAGATGTTTGAGTCCAGGAATTATTTGCATCCGTATAATAGGTGTTTGAGGCACCGCCACCATTACAGTTATACACGTAAATATCCGTTGCCTGGCAATTATTGTGCGACCGGTAAACTCCACCACTTAATTCTGTATTGAAATTAACGCTTCCATTAAATGCTGAAGTACCTGAACCACCGGAACAATTCATAGCTATATCAACTGCATATAAAATTGTGGATGTATTCGCATCTACAAAAACTTGTTTAGCTAAAACTTTAGGATCATCCGTATATATTTTAAAACTCCAGGCAAGCAGGTAATCCTTCGGATTGAAACTTTGATCATTTTTTGACGGCGCAAATACCAATTCGCCCTGTGGAAAATACGTAGCCTGCTGATTATTTTCCTGTAGTTTTAATGACTTTTCCAATTCCGGGTTTTGCCATAAATATTTGCTGGCATTCATAAATTGCAAAGCAGTATTTAATGCTTGCTTTTCATTTACAGCAGCATTGGCTGATGCATTGATGCCTGTTATAAGCCGGCCATTGGCTGATTTCACAATACCATCCGGTTGTTGATGAACAATGTATTCACCATACACCACGCGATAATTTTTATACTTCTGATCGTATCTGAAATGTGAAAACCCAATATCATCTTTATCCGTTTTTTTCATCACCATGTTATCGTCTTTTGAAAGGTCAAAAGCAGATTTATATTTTATAAAAATGGTTCTTGGATTTAAAGTGCTATCCGGTAAAAAACTCACCCATTCCCTGGTGCTGCCGGGTTTGGCCAGTTTTTGCAGATCTTTACTGAGCGGCGTTCCATCCTGCGCCATCGTATTGGTAGCAGCCATGCAAAAACTTAGTAACAACAGCAATGGCGGCCTGATGGTTTTAGGAATAAATTTTATTATATTTTTCATCTGTATATTTTTTATTTTTTGATAATGGAATGAATGATGCCAATTTTTTTGCGTCATCCGATTCCGTTTCGTCTTGAAAATTTTAATTGGTGCACTCTTTTTTATATTACTTGTTAAGGCAAATCACTTGATTGTATATTGTTAAACAATTCAAATTTGTATAGCCATTCATGCAAACAGTTTTAGCGTTTACAACAAAAAAATATTAGAAGAATGCAACACATAAAATTATGGTTGTGCTTTCTTCAGTTCATCAATTTGTTTTTGTAAGCTGATGATATACAGGGTAAGTTCTTCAATTTTTTCCATCATCTTGGTTTGCATTTGTCCCACCATAATGCCATCTTTCTTTACTTCTGCTGCTGAAGGCATGCCGGGCAAATGTTTATTGACTTTAATAGAAGCTTCCAAATTTTGCAGTGATGGAAGTTTATAATTGTCATGGAATACATAATCGGGCCAGTCACCTGATAATTGTACTTTCAGTTCTTCTCCCATTATTTTTCCATCAACACTTAATATATAACCGGCGGCGGGTGTTGATGTTCCTATCATTACATTGCCACTGCTTGTACACATCACTAAATCACCACCGTTATTATTCAGGAAAAGTGTAGAAGTAAGGCCATTATTGCGGGCCATTATTTCATTATCATCAATTGCAATATTACCTGCTGTAATACTTCCAGTTACAAGGTATCCACCGGAAGAAGGTGATGCATCAGTGCCTCCATAAATGTGCAATTTGACATCAGGGTTAACTGTACCAATACCCAAATTGCCGGAGAAATATCCTCTTCCGGAAAAATAACCTGCAAAGTTAGTACCACTGCCACTGGCAAAACCGTAAACACCATAAGCTGCAGAACTACTGTTTGAAGCAGCCGAACCATACACACCATAAGAAACAGAACCTGTGGATGCGGCTGTACCATAAACGCCAATTGTTCCGCCTGCGGATGATGCTTTACCATATACACCATATGAAAAACCGCCTGCGCCAAATGCTTCACCATAAACACCATAGCCTGTTAAACCTCCGTTGGGTGCATACCCTTTTACACCCATTTGTCCACCACTGGAATACAGGCCGGTACCATAACCAAAATTATAAGCATTATTAATTTCAACCAGGTTGAAATTGGTGGTGCCACTACCCGTATATGGTTTTTTAACTTGCATCAATGGTGATAAACCTGTAGTTTGAACATCAAGTTGAACAGCAGGTGCGAGTGTACCAATCCCTATTTTCCCGGTATTGCCCATAACAAACCCATCTGCGCCATTATGTATCCTGAATTGATTGGTTGCCTTATCAAAATAACTGTATGCAGTGAATAAGTAACTCTTTCCATCAACATACAAATTTCTCCAGGATTTTGCTTCTGAGCCGAGGCTTTTAACGCTATCGCCTTTTGGCAGTAACGATTCATTTATTTTGGTTGGCGCCGTAAGGTTCGACAGGTTGGTATTTGCCTGTCCCATTGATTGCAATGTTGCTGCTGCAACACACAAACCGAGTAGAAAATGTTTTTTCATGTCTTTTTGTTTTAATGTTTTTGTTTGAAAAAAAAGCAGGTTATTCTTTTAAAAACCTGCTTGTAAAACTGTTGTACCTGCAACAGAATTATTCAATGAAAATAAAAATTTAAAAAAAAAGGATGGTTGGCAATTAGCAAACGGCCGCATTACTTTATTAAGCGGTGAAATTTGCTTTAATTATTATAATTTGATAGGCTTTATTTTAAAAGCATCACTTATTTTTTATCAATCAATGATTGAAAAAAGCCAGGCCGTATTGGTGTTTTATGCATCTTGTCTTAAAATGTAAAGCGCAATGGTACATTTATTTTTATCCCGATATTCCTGCCCATATTAAAAACACCTTGCCTGCCTGTAACATTATTTACTTCGAGGTATTTAAACCGGCTCAGGCTATTTTGATAAGCTATATCTCCAAGGTTTTCACAGGTTATACTAAGTGTGAATAAAGTATTTCCTTTGTTTACAACATCAATTGAAACATTAGCGCCCAATAACCAGTAACCCGGCGTATTCGTTTCTGTATTGTATCCTGTAAAGGGATGATTTTGTTTAAATACATAATCACTTTCTATTCCAAGATTCAAATTGCGGAAAAGTTTTCCTTTTTTAAAGAAATCTCCACTTAATGTAGTAACCAATCGCGCTGCCGGAATAAAAGGGACATTAGCTGAGCCATCAATCGTTTGTGTAAATTGCCCGTGCGTATAAGAAAATACATTTTTAAAATGTAACCAATCCAAAGGATGCGGGTGAATATCCATGCTAAATTCTGCACCATATAAATTGGCTGTATGCTGATCAAATTTATATACCTCCAATATGTCGCCTGTTTCCGGATCTGTGATAAGAGAATCTGATCCCGCTTGATTTTGAAGCCTCCTGTAAAAAATAAAATGATTGATATGGTTATAAAATAAACTCGCATTGAGTGAAACATGTTCCGTGGTTAATTCTATTCCCGCATCACCTTGCAAGCTCACTTCAGAAAGCAAATTATTGTTTCCTGTTTCATACCTGTTTGTTCCTTCATGTGCACCATTACTGGCCAATTCTGCAAAGTTTGGTGCGCGGAACCCACGTGCAAGATTGGCTTTTATTGCCAGTGATTTTGAAACTTCGTAACTCAATCCTAAACTACCCGAAACATTGGAAAAATTTTTGGCAAATGCAGTAAATTTTGTTTCGCCACTGATCTCTAATCCATCGGCCACATCATGCCTTGCATCATATCTTATGCCGCCGCTCACATTCAATCTATTTTTAGAATACTGCGTAAAAACATACCCGCCAATATCAAAAAGCCGGTAAGCAGGTATCAGCACATCTTCAGCCAAATTTTGATTTGACTGAAACATACCTGTAATTCCAATACTTGTTTTGAAATTACCTGAAAACGGGAAATGCCAGCGCCATGCATAACTCAATGTTTGCAAATTAAACCACGCACCAGGTGTGTAAATATTATTGGGGTCTCCAAATTCCTGCCGTTGATTTCGTTGATAACCAACTACAACATCCATCCTGTTTTTCCCAATTTTAAAATTGTTATCTGATGTGATTTTGAAGTGTAAAACATGCTGATATGGAACCTGGTTGGATAATGTTTTAAAATCAGCATCCGTAGCAATAGCTGCTGCACCATTGGGTAATTCTTTTAAAAATTGCCCGGTTGCACTATCCCGCTTACCTTCTACAATTCCAAGGTGTTGATCAAAATTACTGATCAGTAAATTGGAATGCCCCCATTTTCCAGAATAACCGATCATTGCACCAAAATCTTTATTATAAAATTTTGAATTAAATACATATCCATCGTATTTATTTTGATAATCAGATGCACCCTTAAAACTTCCGTAAGCATTCCAACTAAGTCCGTTTTTAGTACCACCCACATTTCCATAAAATCCACGCAAATGATTATTGGATTGATATTCGCTTATTATATTTCCTTTGATGGTGCCTTCAGGCGCAGGAGATTGAGAAATAATATTGATCACACCCGCAATGGCATCACTGCCATAAATGAGCGATGCCGGGCCTTTTAATACTTCAACACGTTGTACACTGTAATCATCTATTTCAATGCCATGCTCATCACCCCATTGTTGCCCTTCCTGCCGCACACCATCATTGATGGTAAGCACACGATTATAGCCAAGCCCTCGAATAAATGGTTTTGAAATGGCCGGCCCTGTGCTGACTGCATTTACCCCCGGGATCAACTTTGTTAAAGCATCAATTGTATTGGTAGCTGTTGTATTGATAAATGCATCTCTCTTTACAACAGAGACGGGCTGCGGGTTTTGCCTGATACGGGTAACTGTGGAAACCCCGGTTATTATTACTGCTTGTTGTTCTACTGCAGTTTGTTCCAATTCGAAAACTTTATATACATTTTCTCTGATATCAATGGTTTGTGCAATAGGCGCATAACCAATATACGTTACTTCAACAAGGTATTTACCGGATGGAATATTATTAATTTGAAAAGAACCATTTTCTTTTGAAACTGTTCCTTTTTTTATATCATAAATAAATATTGCCGCACCGGGAAGGGCTGTTCCTGTTTTTGCATCAGTGATTTTCCCGGATAAATTGTAAAAATCTATTAATGGAAAATTATTTTTTGATTCGTTGGTTTGTAACTGTTGTGCATGTAAAGAAAAAAAACTAAAAGTGAGTAACAATAGATAACAAAAATGATATGGTTTTATAAATAAATTTTTCATTGCATCTGAAATTTGGGTAAACCCTTATTAGGAATTACATGTAAAGAAATAGGTTGCCGGAAAAAATGTTAGCACAAAGCAGGCGGGCCTCTTGCAATGAATTCTGTGGAAACAACCTGCAGATTGGGGAAAGTATAATTAAAAGAAATAGAAATGAAATGAAATGGGCTCGATATTTCTACAGAAGCAACAAATGCATCACAATCTTTTGCAATTTGAAAATCACATATTGGGCAGGTGAAATTTTCATGAACTACCGGAATGTTTTTTGAATGGTAATCTGCTTGTTGTAAAAAAGCAGGATGTGTATGAAAAGTTTTTACAACTTGTATAAAAAAAATAAGTGTGAGCAAAAATGCTGCACATGTTTTTTGAATATGTTGTTGCCTCAAAAAATACATTCCGGCAAAAATAATATACTCTTCTTATATTCTACTGCTTTACGATATTTTTTAAAATAATTATTCATTGAAAGTCAATTCAAATTTAAAAAGACTGCTCATAAGATTTTAGTAAAATGTGAACACTTATTTTATACTAAACAGATTTTTATATGAAAAAATATATTCAAGTTTGATCCTCATAGAGTTGAAGGAT
>CAYXHX010000052.1:0-1245 GCA_964464835.1 uncultured Chitinophagaceae bacterium
TATAATTATCAATTGGACTTTGTATCTTATAAAGGAAGTTTTGCCTATGTATTTTCCATCACACCAAAAGAAGATCTCGGCTACTTCAAAAAAAATGATATTGTGGTAGACAACATGGTTACATGGTTTGATTATAAAACGTTTGATGTGCTGGCAAGAAATTATTCTTTGAGTTATAAAGCCGGTGTGTATGACTTTGATGTAACGATGGAAGTAGAAATGACGAATGTTGGAAATCTGCTTGTGCCACAAGTGATGCGGTATAAAGGGAATTTCAGTGCAGCATTTAAGAAAAGGGAACGAGGTGAATTTACTGCCACACTTTTTAATTAT
Source organism: uncultured Chitinophagaceae bacterium (assembly GCA_964464835.1). Classification (GTDB taxonomy): domain Bacteria; phylum Bacteroidota; class Bacteroidia; order Chitinophagales; family Chitinophagaceae; genus JAFDXJ01. Next base: position 334 of record CAYXHX010000052.1, read on the forward strand.
TCATTAAAATAAATCGTTTCAATATGAAAAAGTATTTTCCCATTATTATTATTCTCTTAATGTGTAACCATGCCCATACACAGGTCATGCAACAAAAACAAGTGTGGGCAACCATCAGTGTACCGCAAATGAAATGTTGGGAATGCAAAGACCGGCTTGATAAATATTTACTCCGGGAAAAAGGCCCGAATGCTGATGCGGGAATTTTAAAATGGACCATCAACATGAACAATGCTACACTCCGTATTCAATATGTACCTGATAGAATGACGCTCGATTATATTCGTACAGCTATCAATAATGCAGGCTACGATGCAGACAGCACAAAGGCTACAGAAGACAGCTATAAATTACTCCCACCCATTTGCAAAAGAATCGAAGACGGTGGCGGGCCACAAAAAGGCGTGAATTGCAAGGTTCCACCTGAAGAAAGGGATTAAACTTTTACTGATTATTTTATTACATCAGCGAACGCAGCATCAAGTGATGGAAATAAAAATAGGAAGTTTTCTGTTTTTATTTTGGCACATGAAACGGTGGCGCTTTTCAAAACTTCAATACTCATCTCCCCCAAAATTATTTTTAGCATAAATGAAGGGACATGAATAGATATGAAAAATTTGCCTTTTAGTTTTTTTGCCAAAGCAAGCACCAACGATTCATTGGTAACAGGCGAAGGAGAAACTGCATTATATATACCATGCATGTTTTCATTTTCCATTGCATAAATGTACATCCTGCAAAGGTCATCTATGTGGATCCAGCTAATCACTTGTTGCCCGTTCCCCAAAACTGTTGCTATACCTGCATTTATAGGCTTTTTAAAAGAATCCAAAGCGCCACCTTGTTTACTAAAAACAATTCCTGTCCGCAGTTTTATCAAACGAATTCCTAACGAATTAATCGGATCTA
>CAYXHX010000052.1:1255-11385 GCA_964464835.1 uncultured Chitinophagaceae bacterium
CTACAGAAGTTTCCCATGCATTACAGGTTTCACCCAAAAAATCCGGTGATGAAGGTTCGCTTTCAACAAAACCATGTTTCTTTGAAATGCCGGTATCAGGGCCATACCAACCAATTGCAGACGCACTGATAAAAGCTTTCACATGATTGTTTGTTGCTTTTAAAGCCCGGATAAGAAGCGCACTACTTTGTGTTCTGCTATTTAAAATTTCTTTTTTCCTTTTTTTTGTCCACCGCTTTTCAGCAACAGAAGCGCCCGCAAGATGAATGATATAATCCGCGCGGGCCACAGCATCCATATCTATTTTATTTTCCGGGATATTCCAAACAGCACGCCCCTCACCTGCTTCGCGAGAAAGAATAATTATTTCATACCCTTTCTCTCTGAGCATTGTTGAAAGATGAGTACCTATTAATCCTGTTCCGCCTGAAATTAAAACAACTGGCATTTATGTAAATTTTCTTATAGAAAAATTGAATCAGGAATACCTTTATTAATAATATAGGAAGAATAGGTGATCTCCACTTTCCCTTTTTTATTTTTCATTTTTTCCATGGCTGCTTTATCAGCATCATCAAATTCAAGGGTAACCCCTTTGGGAATTTTATAATCTTTTGTATTAAAACTTACAACCACTTTGTCCGGCAGTCCAAATGAAACATATTTCCCATAAGACATCGTCATTTCATACGTTCCATTTGACTTCGTTGATGTTACCGATTTCATTACAAGTAATTTTACCGGGTCAATGTACAAGGTAGAAAGCACGAGTTCACTTTTTTCATCATTCGGCAAAAGCTTTATTACGCGTGTATTTACACCATTTACAATAGCTTCTCCTGCGTCAATTGCCATAAAATCAAATGACATAATTGAGGACATGTTGATATTCATTCCTCCTTTTGGTAAAATGGAAATTCCTCCCTGCCTTTTTAAAGTAAACTTATCAGGCGCTTTAAAATACACAATCACTTTCCCTGCCGGCGCTTTAATAAATGCAACATCTGTTTTTAAAACTCCTGTAGCTTCATAATCGTGAACCTGTTGTAATTTTTCTTTCAGTTTACCTACCAGCGCGCCTGCATCCTGCGCTGATACAATGATGCAAGAAAAAATAAAAATCAATGAAAGAAATAATTTCATAAAATAATTTTATCAACTAAGAATATCTTTTTGTTTAAAAAACAAAATGGCACCTGAAACAAATACGACAATATATATGCCCAAAACTATTGCAGAGTGATACAATTGCTGTACATTTTGAATGCTACCTTTTATAACGTTATCCGATGTATCCAGTTTTTCATCAAAAAATTCTTTCCAGTTTACCATGTGTGTAGTAAATAAATAAGGTTGAACATGTTGAAAAAGTGGAATGCTAAGTGTGCTCATTATTGTAAAAAAAATAATGATACTCATGGTTGCCACAATCGGGCCAATAGAATTTTCTGCAAAAACAGATAAGAAAAAACTCAGTGCAGTGACTGAAAGCATCGCCAACAATGCAAATGCAAAGGCGCCCGTGTAGCGCCAAAATATATCATCCTGCGCTATTTGTACAACGTATGCATTCTTCAAAACAATAAGGTCACCTGTGCCAAATATCCATGTACTGACTGCAATTGCTAGAAAAGCAATCCAGACCAACAACAACAATGTGTAAAAAGATGCAGCTAGGAATTTTCCCAGCATAAAGGAAGTCTTGCTGATTGGCTTTGAAATCAGTAATCGAAGAGTCCCCATATTTGCTTCACCGGAAATCATATCGGCAGCAATCAATGCAATTAACAATGGAATATGTACCAACAAAAGTTGTAAAAGGATATAGCAGACAAGGTAGCCATTTAATATTTTTCCCTGGAATTCAAAACTGTCTTCCAGGCCACTCAATAAAAAACTCATGTACGATTCCCCATCAACATACAAACCAATTTGTATGATTACAATTAATGCAGTGATTGCGGCGAATGCGATATAAGTGCGCGGCCGCATGAATATTTTATAGACTTCTATATTAAATAGTTTCCACATAATTTTTTCCGGAGGTTACCTGTAAAAACAAATCTTCCAAGGAATGCCTTGGTATAAGTGAAATCACTTCAATTCCATTTTGTACCATCCATTGATGCAGGACCGGTATATCTTTTTTATGCATTTTTAATTTGATTGCATTTTCGTTACCTGCCTGTACATATTGATTCCATTGGCTTTCGTGCATTTTCACTAATGTATTTTCTATATTTCCGGTTTTTATTTCAATCACCGTATTTGCAGGATCCAATAAAGTTTCCGCTTCTCCTTCCACTAATTTTTTGCCTTTATCAATGATCAAAATACGAGTTGCAACCTGTTCAATTTCACTCAATAAATGAGATGATATTAAAATTGTTTTTTTTCTATCCCGGTGCAAATACAAGATTAAATTCCGAATATCAGCAATTCCTTGCGGATCAAGCCCATTCGTAGGTTCATCAAGAATAATAATTTCAGGATCATGAATTAAAGCAATGGCAATACCAAGTCGTTGCTTCATACCCTGCGAATAGGTTTTTACTTTATCAAATTCCCGGCCTTGTAATCCCACCCGATACAATTCATCCATCAGTGCTTTCCTTGAAGGATTGATACCCGATAATTTTGCAAATAAAGAAAGGTTTTGATAAGCAGATAAATATTTATATACATCCGGTTTTTCAATAATGGCGCCCACTCGTTTTAATATGTCAATGCGATGCGTGGACAAATCTTTTCCAAAATATTTGATACTTCCCTTTGTTGGCTTTATAAGTGTGAGCAGCATACGGATCATCGTGGATTTCCCTGCACCATTTTGTCCAAGGAAACCATATACATCGCCTTTTTGCACGCTGAATGAAAGATCATTTACAGCTTTTGCATTTTTAAAAAACTTACTTACATTCCTTGCTTGTATAATTTCCTCCACCATATTATACCAAATTGATTTAAAAAATAGTCCGATAGTTTCCGGTATAATGCCGAAACAACATCCGTAATAGTCCAACGTAATTGGGCTATTACGGATGTGTAACCGGTATAATTATAACGAAGATATAGTTGAAATGAATTGAAAAAAATATTCTGAAAAAAGTAATAAAAAAACAGGTTAGTTTTTAACCGGCACTTTCAGGTATTGCTGTAACGCTTTTACATAGGACTCAAAAGCAGTAACCCCTTTTCGTGTTATACGACAGGAAGTAAGTGGGTAGTTATCTTTAAATTCTTTTTTGACTTCTACATATCCCACTTCTTTTAATTTTTGAATTTGTACGCTCAGGTTGCCGGCCGTAGCATTTGTTTTTTCTTTGATAAATGTAAAATCCGCTTGTTGTACACCTATCAACAAGCTCATTATAGCAAGGCGTAATTGGGAATGTAATATGGGGTCAAGGTCTTTAAACATCAGGGAGAAATATTTTATACTCAATAAAACGCAACGTCAACATTTAAACAGTTTATTATAAAATTGGGTGAACTTTTTCTTGTTCGCTAAATTTTTTTCTTAAAATATACCCGGGAATAATCCATGCAACAACCATTGCTGCAGGTATCAGCAATATTTGATATTCATACGAAATAAAACCCGCTGTTATGCTTAATATCCAACAACAAATTGCGCCTATAATCAATGGCCTGAAGCGCAACAAAATGCCGCTTAAAAAAACCGGTAAGCCGTATAACGCAAGCAGGATGGGGATTACCAACGATACCATCGTTTTCCATTCAACATGAAAAAGTTGGCTAAATATAACAGCCATTAAAATGATAAAGCTTAGCCATATATAACCAATGATAGAATCTGCATACGTCCGAACAGTAGAAGTTGACTTTTTTTTCTTCAAATAAATAATTTGAAATATCAACGCCAGCCATGTAAGCGACCACACTGCAGAATGGTAGGGATAATTAAAAAAATGCAGTAAAATAAATTGGGCAATGCCACAAAAAAATACCAGCCATCCCCATAAAAGATACAAGAAACCATTTTCAGAAAATCTTTTTTGCACGGTATTAATCATATTGCTTATGATTTGCAAACTTTCTGTTGGTGTAAGGGCAGGGTTCTTTTCCATAAAAATAATTTATGCCTGCTTTATTGTTTAAATAAAGCAGGCGTTGATTTTATTTGATATTCTTCAACATATCTTCTGTTTGTTTCATACCCCAATCCGGGTATAAAGGTTTTGGCGTTGCGGCTTTATATAATTCCAATGCTTTCTCAAATATTGGTTTCGCTTTTTCCGGGCCGCCTCCAAATTGCGGTGGCGTATTATTTATGCTCATTGCCTGTAAGTAATAAACGCGTGGATTATTTGGATCGAGCTTCATGGCATTTTCCAAATCTGCATTGGCTTGTTGCCCATACGTCATATAGCGGCTTTGCGGGTCTACCAGCATTTGTTGTGTGGCTGCCATATTTCTTACAGTTAATATCTCAGCCTTATCTTCACCGGCAGTTGTAAGCGCGTCTGCTTTGTCACACAATGCAATTATTTTTTGTGCATTGGCATCCTTATCCATGTTTGGATCTGTCCATGCAGGCGTTGTTAATGCAAGCGCTGCATAATAATAAGGCAGCCATTGAGTTTTTTCAGCTTCTGCAATTCTTTCAAAGTTGGCAGATAATTTCAGGAAATCTTCGGTCGTTTTTGCGCTGTCGAACATAGCCAGGTTTTCTCTCATGGCCGGTTCAAATTTGGGCGATTGAGCCTGAACTGCAATTGCTGCGAAGAGTGCAATGGGAAGAAGGAACTTTTTCATGTGTTGTTATTTAAAGTTGATTAAAAAAATTTATAAATTATTATTGATCGCATCCTGGCTGCGGTCCACACCCCAACTGAGAAAACAGCCAATAAAATAAAATCGTTTTGCTGGTGGCCTGATGGCATCTTTGATAGAACCATTATACGAATAATTATATCCATATACCTGGTTGGCACCGAGCACATTATTTACACTGGCAAATAAAACGATGAAAGTCCGTGCATTTTGTTTGCCCAAACTGGGTAAGTAATTTACACTAAAACCAAGGCTATTAAATGATTTCGTGGTTCCCTCGTCGGCAATTTCATATTTACCGTTATTCAATTGAAAATTATAATAAGGCCTGCCGGTTGCAAAAGTGTATGTAAAATTAAATCCTGTTTTAATTTTTGTATAAAACTTTTTCATAACTACTGAAGCTGTATGGTGTGCTGCAAAATTAGGTTGTAATTCCATGGGGAAATTTAAGTAATCCCTCTTGGTATCAAGATATGAATAACTGATCCAGTAATCAATATCCTTAAATGTTTTTTTATCACGGAAAAATATTTCCAGGCCTTTTGCATAACCATATCCGCTGTTGTTATAAGATGGAAATGTTTTTATGAGGTCTTCATATTTTTTATAAAATATTTCTGTACGAAAAATCCTTTCATTCGTAATCTTTTGATAATTCAAAATATAATGAGTAGCCTTTATAAAACCTAATTGTGTAGAAAAAAATAATTGTTGTGTTTCCGGTGTTTGATAAAAAATTCCGAATGCTGCAGAAATTTGTGCTGATGGCCCTGTCCGGTAAGCTAAAGAAATCCTCGGTGCAAAGTTTAATTTATTAATAATAGAGGAACGCTCGAAACGTGCACCTACCTGTGCTACAAGGTCATTGGAAATATAAATATCTGACTCAGCAAATGCTGCCTGGTAGTTTCCTTTTAGTATATGCAGTGTATCATTGAATAATGTAGAATTATAATTGTACCAAAATTCGCCACCAAAACGCAATGTACTGATGCCGCCCAATTTCTTTTTAAGTACCAATTTTACTTGCGATAAATCCTGCCTGTTTTTCAAATTAAAATTTTTTGACAGCATCCAGGTTGATGCTGTATCAAACATCTTGGGTTGGTTGTTTGCATCCTGCACTTGTTGGGAAATATCATCGCGATTGGTGCTGTAACTTGTGCCCAGGTTCATTTCCCAGCCATTTCCCAGGTTTTCGCGCCAGCTTAAATTATTGTACCAGTTATGATTGGTTAATGAAAATGCATCTTTTAAATAAGCGCTGTCAATATCCGGCCTGCGTAAGCCAAGTTCACTATAATCGAAAGTGGTATAGTATTTTATTATGCCACCGGATTTAGTTTTGATGCGAAAATTTGCATCAGCGTTATGAAACTCCGGTATTTTAAAATAATCCGGTGTTTGTTTTACCAATTGAAAATACAGGCCCACATTTACATACCCATAATTTGCACCCCAGGAAGATTTTTTATTTTTTGCCAAATCCTGGAAGCCGGCTCCTACCAATAATGGCGAGATAGCCGCATTCGCTGCAGATTTTTCTGGCAGGTCAATAGATTCAAGAATTACAGCAGAAGATAATGCCTGCCCATATAAAGCCGAATAACCACCCGTACTAAATACGGTGCCTTTAAAAAGAAATGGGGAGAAACGCCCGCGGGATGCGATGTCGGAAGGACTTGAAAAATACGGGTTGTTCACCATCGTACCGTCAATAAATTGTTTTGTTTCATAGCCTTCACCTCCGCGGACAAATAATCCAGATTCGTTTCCAATCTGTTGCGCCCCGGGCAAGGTTTTCAAAGCAGCAGTGATATCTGCATTAGAACCCGCCGTAGTAGCGATATCAATCGAGTTTAAAACAGTGCCTCGTTTATTGTCCCCTGCAGCAAAAGAACCTGCCGAAATCATGACTGCTTTTAATTCGTTGAGCTCTTCTTTCAACGAAATATTTTGTATGATGTTTTCTGTACCTATTGAGATTGGTTGTTCAATTGTAATATATCCCAAAATAGAAAATACCAAAGTTTGTGCGCCTTTTTCTTTTGTTTGAAATACATAATTTCCCATACTGTCCACGAGCGCACCATCATAAGTGCCTTTTAAAGTAACACTTGCCCCCGGCAGCACTTTCCCTTTATTGTCCGTAACTTTTCCTTTGATGGTAGTTTGAGAAAAGACATGCTGAGAAAAAATCAGGGCTATGAAAAGTGAAAAATATTTAGTCATTTTTGTCAATTAAAAAACAAATGTAAAGTAGTTTATAATATAAACCAAATAAGTTTACAATTATTTTTTCTCATTTTTCGTGATACTATTCACCGTTTTCGTTCGGATCAAATAAAAGGTTTGGATTGTCCTGTTCATCGGCATCAATACTTTGTGGCGCTTCAATATGTAATACCGGTTCTGCATTGGGAAGTTCCTGCACTTTATTTAATTGCCGTTCAATTGCCCGGCTTCTTGTTCCTGCCTGGTCTATGGTATTGGTGGCTTCCTGTAATTTCTTTTTCTTTTTATAGAGTATGTTTCCAAACAAATTTAAATCATTTTTTACTTTACTCAAAAGGTCCCACACTTCACTGCTGCGTTTTTCAATGGCCAATGTACGGAAGCCCATTTGCAATGCATTTAATAAAGCGCTTAAAGTAGCCGGTCCTGTTACGGTGATCTTATATTCTTTTTGCAAGGTTTCAAATAAACCCGGTGTGCGCAATACTTCTGCATACAAGCTTTCAAATGGCAAAAACATGATGCCATATTCTGTTGTATTTGGCGGGTCAATATATTTTTCTTTGATATATTTTGCATTTTTAAGAATGCCTAATCGAAAAGATTTACGAAGCATATCAATGCTTTCTACATCTCCTGATTCATACGCATCCACCAATGCTTCATAATCTTCTTTGGGAAATTTGGAATCTATTGGCAACCACAATACTTTATGCTCGGTGGAATTGTTGGGCATTTTAATGGCAAACTCTACCATAGCGCCACTTCCACGTTTTGTTTTAATATTTTTTCCATATTGTTCATTCGTCAACAAATCTTCTAAAATATTGGCAAGCTGGTATTCACCTAAAACACCACGCGACTTAACATTCGTCATTACTTTTCGCAGGTCGCCCACATTCACTGCGAGGCTTTGCATTTCACCCAAACCTTTATGCACTTGTTCGAGCCGGTTACTGATAAGCGTAAAGGAATCGTTGAATCTTTTTTCAAGTGTGGCCTGCAATTTTTCATCAACCGTATTGCGCATCTCTTCTAACTTTTTTGTATTTTCTTCCTGCAAAAACCGAATTTTTTGTTCAAGGGTTTCCCGGATTTTTTCTAATGATTGCATGGATTCATTGCGTAGTTTTTCCTGTTTATCAGTGAGATCATAAAATTTTTGGCGTTGCAATTCATTGAAATCCTTTACACCTAAAGTAAAGTTTTCTTCAAAAGATTTTAATGAAGTTGTCAATTGTGTTTTAAAATCATTCTGCTTCCCTTCATTGGAGCCAATCAATTTTTCAATTTTCTCTTCATTGCTTTTTATGAGCGTTTGCAATAATTCGGCAAATGATTTTAATTCGTTTTGTTGTATGTGAGAAAGGCCGGAAAAATTCTGAGCAATGTTGGTAGAAAAGTTTGTAAAAGTATTCATCAATTCTTCCCGTGTATCCTTTGCGCCTTTTTGAATTTCATTTCGGTTGGCTGAAAATTCGGCGCTGATTTGTTGGCCGGATTGCAAAAGTGTATCATTCAATCTTTTTATTTCACCTTGTGCCTGTTGGTCTTGCTTTTTAAAAATTTGTATAAAAATGTTGATGCCCACAAGTACAACCAGGGCGATTAGGAGTATTTCAGTTAATGTCATTTTTGATGTATTAAAATAGCTAAGTTAATATAGTTAGGAAATTTTATTTCAAAATAAAAAAACAGATAGCCTTTCTTTGAATTACATATACGAGACATGAATAGATGCCTTTTTTCCTTACTATCTTCGTTGAAATGAATTTTTATTTTCATGGAATTAAGCAGGGATTATAAAAGTTTTTTATACAGCTACAATTTTGCAGATGGCCTGCGCATCACGGCAGGTGTGGCTTTGCCATCAATCATCTTAAACTATGCCGGCCTTTTGCCTGCGGGGATTCTTGCTTCACTTGGCGCATTATGTATAAGCATCACTGATAACCCGGGCCCTGTCCACCATCGCAGGAACGGCATGTTTGTTTGTCTCATAATTAATTTTTTAGTGACAATGATTACAGGCTTATCACTTGGAAGCCCATTGTTTACGGGCTTGATAATAGCCGTTTGTTGTTTTATATTTTCGATGGCTGGGGTGTATGGTTCCCGTGCAAATGCCATAGGTGTTTCTGCATTGATCATCATGGTCATAAATTTGAATCCCCGGGAATTGGGTATGCATGCATTATTTAATGCCCTTTGGATTTTAGCAGGTGGCACATGGTATTTATTATTGAGCCTTGCTATACAGGCGATCAAACCTTATCGTTTAACACAGCAGGCGTTGGGTGACCTCATCACCGCCACGGCAGATTACCTGCGGATCCGTGCAGATTTTTATAACACGCCATTGGAATACCAGGCTACATACCAGCGCATGATGGATATGCAAGCCGCTCTTTTGCAAAAACAAAATTTAGTACGTGAATTGATTTTTAAAACGCGCAAAGTAACCCGTGAATCTACTGTAGAAGGAAAAACATTATTACTGATATATTTAGATATCACTGAATTATTTGAACGCCTGTCCGCCTCTTTCCAGGATTACAGGATTTTACATCAGGCATTTCCTGGAAGTGAACTTTTTTCTAAAACAAGGCCTGCAATTTTATGGCTTGCCAATGAATTGGATGAAATTGGTGTAGCCGTTTTAAGCGGCAACGCGTCACAGAAAAATGCGAACCTGGAAACAATTATTAAGGATGCATCCAGCTTCTTCAATCACTACAGGAAAGTGAATTTAAATGCGGCTAACCAGGCAGGCTTCACCAGTTTTCAGCACGTACTTGAAAGTTTGAATGACATCCTTTCCAGGCTGCATACTTTACATTTATATACCCGTTATGACAAGAAAAAAATACGCCAATTTAAAATCCGAAGCGACTATGATTCTGCCCTTCCACGTCAAAAATATGATCCTCAAATTTTGAAAGACAGCTTCACTTTGAAGTCCAATACATTCCGCCATGCACTTCGTGTAAGTATTGCTACCCTTGCAGGATATGGTATTTCATTTTTTTTCCCAATCGGGCACAGCTACTGGATTTTATTAACCATCATCGTAATTTTAAAACCTGCCTACAGCC
>CAYXHX010000052.1:11395-11675 GCA_964464835.1 uncultured Chitinophagaceae bacterium
TCACCCGTAAAAGAAATATGGACAGGCTTTTCGGTACTATTACCGGTGTATTTTTAGGTATCCTTATTTTATATTTTGTACAAGACAAAACTGCTTTATTCATCATCATGCTTTTCCTGATGATTGGTACATACAGTCTTTTAAAAACAAAATATATGTATAGTGTAATCCTGATGACACCGTATATCCTTGTATTATTTCACTTAATGAATATGCAGGATTTCCGAACTGTATTGACCGACCGGGTAGTAGATACTGCTATTGGATCTGTGATTGCCTT
>CAYXHX010000053.1:0-3476 GCA_964464835.1 uncultured Chitinophagaceae bacterium
ACCTGGTCGCGAAATGACATGAATGATGGTGTATGAACAGCAATGCCCCAGCGAAATATAGGGGATACTTTATAAATCAACCCGAGCTTTACATTTAATCCTACACCGGATGAAGAATATTTTTGTGTAAATGTAAAATGATCAAAGTCATTATCCGGGTCGCCGGAAGCATCGGTTTCTGTATAGGTAATATCTCTACGATAGCTTGAAAAGGGAATATTTACGGAAAGGCCCATATACAAACGGTCTTCATTGTTCCGGGCAAATGCAAATGAAGCTTCATGCAGGCCACCGGTTGCATCCTCTGTTCTTTCCTGGTTAATTCCAGTGGCAACAGGCACAAGGCTTTTGTAGCCGGCAAATTGACCATTTATATTGAAGGAATCTATTAAATAGGTGCGGTAGGCAAGTGATGAACCAAAAATAAAATCCTGTTCCGCAGATTGAATGCCGGCGCCTGCATTTACCAATTCTTCTAAATATTGTTCAGAAAAAGAAGTTACATTATTAAAACCTATATAATGGGTACGATTATTAAAACTGGCAATTTGAGTCAGGGAAAATGAAAATGCACTGCTGGTAAAATTGCCCATTTGTTTACCGGGGTTTGTTGAACCTATAACAATACCCGAAGAACCATAGGCAAAACCGGTATTCTGTTGCTTGCTTTGCGTACCACGAAAGTTGATGGTATTATTATTCAATAAAATGCCCGGGGAAAAAACCACTTCGCGGGTTTTGTATAAACCGATGCCTGCAGGGTTGGTATTATTGGCGCTGATATCACCTCCCAAAGCGCCCATTGCGCCGCCAATAGCCAATGACCTTGCACTGCCCATGGGAATAAACCAGGCATTTCTTAATGCATCTTCAGGTACTTGTGCATGGATGCAGGATGCACATAAAATGGACGAAAGAAAAATCCAGGTTTTTTTCATAGACAGAATATTCTATCAGTTGATGAAATAAAGTTGAGCGAAAAATTAATTATTCCTCGGCGGCCTGCTGCCTGTACTATTGCTTCCGGAACTTTTAAAACCACCGTTACGTGAACCCTGGTTTACATTATTCACAGGAGGCCTTTGTTGCTGAAATGTGCGTACAGGTTGATTCTTGCTGCCATTCTGCGGAATGTAATTGGAGTTTTGCTCACGGGAAGAAAAATTGCTTTTAAAGAGTGAACCAAAAGAACGTTTATTGGTTTTGTCCCCATTGGTGATGTTGTAGTTATTGGAATTGTATAAATTATTCCTGTAACCATTCATATTTCCATTGAGGACATTGCCGGAATATAGATTCCTGTTTTTATAATATACAACAGTGGTGTACGGTGAATAATAACCCCATGGGCTATATCCCCAACCCCATGGACTAAATCCCCAGGGTGAATAACCAAAGCTGAACCAATAGGAATACGGTGAATAAAATGAAGAGCCCCAATAACTATAAGGATTATGGAAAGAATAGGGATTATTGAATGCAAAAAAATGATTGCCATAATACCGGCTGTCATACCAATAATCAAAATCATCCAAAGTGCCCCACCGGTTGTTATTCTGTACCTTCATACGCAGGTAATTATCCTCCTCCGGGTTGATATAATTATCATCGCTTTGTTGATTGTTTCCAGGGGAATAATATACATCATCCGGCGTTTGGCCAGCACGGTACGTGGTGGCACAACCTGTAAATAAAAAAGCTGCTGCAATGATGAAAAAAAGTTTTTTATACATAATACTGAGTTTATTGCGAATGAAAAATGAAGTAGTTACATTTGCCGTTTCCAGGATAATTGTTGACGTATAAAGGTACAAAAATTACAGGGAATTTGATTTTTATGCCTGTTAACTATATTACAAAACTAACGATTGTTTTGGGTAAAAAATTATATTAAAATTTATTTATGGCAAAAGAGATCACATCCAGTAAAGATGATTATGCGCAATGGTACAATGATATTATTTTAAAAGCAGGCCTGGCAGACTATAGCGCCGTCCGTGGCTGCATGGTTATCAAGCCGTATGGTTTTGCAATCTGGGAAAAAATGCAGCAGCAATTGGATAAAATGTTTAAAGACACTGGCCATGTAAATGCATATTTTCCTTTATTCATTCCAAAAAGTTTTTTGAGCCGCGAAGCTGCACACGTGGAAGGCTTTGCAAAAGAATGTGCTGTGGTAACTCATTACCGTTTAAAAAATGATGAGTCAGGCAAGGGCATCATTGTGGATCCGGATGCAAAATTGGAAGAAGAACTCATCGTAAGGCCAACCTCTGAAACCATCATTTGGAGTACATATAAAACCTGGATTCAGTCCTATCGCGATTTGCCATTACTCATCAATCAATGGGCGAATGTAGTGCGATGGGAAATGCGCACCCGTTTATTTTTGCGTACAACAGAATTTCTGTGGCAGGAAGGCCATACCGCACATGCTACACAAAAAGAAGCGGAAGATGAAACCATTCAAATGCTGAATGTATATGCAGATTTTGCAGAAAATTTTATGGCAATGCCCGTAATAAAAGGTGTAAAAACTGCCAATGAAAGATTTGCGGGCGCTGTAGAAACCTATTGCATTGAAGCGCTGATGCAGGATGGAAAAGCTTTACAGGCGGGCACTTCGCATTTTCTCGGCCAGAATTTTGCCAAAGCATTTGATGTAAAATTCAGTGATAAAGAAAATAAATTGGATTATGTATGGGCCACAAGCTGGGGCGTAAGTACAAGGCTTATCGGCGCTTTGGTAATGGCGCACAGTGATGATGATGGGTTGGTATTGCCGCCAAGCCTCGCACCAATACAAGTAGTGATAATTCCTATTTATAAAAATGAAGAACAGAAAAAATTGATCGCTGATAAAGTTGCAGCAATCATTGCTTCTGTGAAAGCATTGAACATTTCAGTGAAATTTGATGATTCGGAAAACACGCGGCCCGGCTGGAAATTTTCTGAATATGAAATGAAAGGCGTACCTATTCGCATTGCTATTGGTGCAAGGGATATTGAAAACAATACCGTGGAATTGGCGCGCCGTGATACGCGTGAAAAAATGAATGTGTCATTGGAAGGGATTGATATGTTTATAAAAAAATTGCTCGATGACATTCAGCAATCCATTTTTAATAAAGCAAAAAAATTCCGTGATGAAAATATAATCCAGGTAAATACTTTTGAGGAATTTGAAAAAGCCCTCGATGGCGATGGCGGATTTATTTCAGCTCATTGGGATGGCACACCGGAAACGGAAGAAAAAATTAAAGCCCTTACCAAAGCTACCATACGGTGCATCCCATTGAATAATCAACAGGAAAAAGGAACATGTATCCTCACCGGGAAGCCTTCTGTACAAAGGGTTTTATTTGCTCGGGCGTATTGACACACGTGTTTTATTATTGAAACCATACACGTATCTTTGTTGAAGAAGCAATGATATGAACACAAAATTGACATTGACAATAAAGAAAGAAGTCATA
>CAYXHX010000053.1:3486-4450 GCA_964464835.1 uncultured Chitinophagaceae bacterium
AAAGAATATGCAAATGAAAAAGGCCTGAGCCTTTCAGAAATGGTAGAAAATTACTTCAAATTTGTAACAGCAAAACGAAAAAAAATTACAGAAAAACAACGCTCTTCTAAAGTTGAAAAGTTAAGAGGAATTATTAAAACTGATGAAAAAATTGACTACAAGCAAATTTTAGCTGAAGAACTTTCAAAAAAATATGGAGTATAAAATTTTTGTAGATGCGGACATTGTCATTGATTTTTTTACAGATAGGGAACCTCATGCAAATCCTGCCAGCCAACTTTTTGAACTGAATGAACAGGGAGCAGTAAAGATTTATTTGTCTGCCGTAAGTATTAATAATATTTATTACATCGTAAAAAAATTTCTTGGCCACAAAAAAACACTTGAAGTAGTTGAACTGTTGACTGAAATGACTGAAATAATCGGTACTTCCAAAACCGAAATAATGCAAGCATTGAAAAATGATTTTTCGGATTTTGAAGATTTATCCAATATTCATCTGCACTTACCATCAAAGGGTTGAATGCAATAGTTACTCGAAATATAAAAGATTACAAGTATGCTTCAATTGCGGTAATGACACCATTAAATTTTTTAAAAATGACAGAAAAAAATAAGGGGTGATAGTGAAGCATGCCTGGTACATGATGAAATATTTTTGAACACATAGAAATGTCCTTACCCGGGAATCGGATTTATTTCAGCGTAACCCAAAAAATTTTAAGACTTACCATAGCTGATTTACACTGTATCCCATTGAACAATCAACAGGAAAAAGGAACATGTATCCTCACCGGGAAGCCTTCAGTACAAAGAGTTTTATTTGCGCGGGCGTATTGATTTTCAATTTGATTTATTATTTTGCTGAAAAATGTTCCACTCCATGAATGAGAAATCTTCATGGATTTTTTTTTATTTCAGCCGGATGCAGTAGTTTACAAAAATATTTTTCACCTTAAACTAT
>CAYXHX010000053.1:4460-11593 GCA_964464835.1 uncultured Chitinophagaceae bacterium
GGCTTTGCACCACAACAACCTCAACAACCCGGTTTATTACCACCAAAAAACTGGCTGGTAGAATCTATTTTAGTTACACTCTTTTGTTGCCTGCCATTTGGTATTGCAGGAATTATTTTTGCTACACAGGTAAATACAAAATTCCAGGTAGGCGACCATGCCGGTGCATTGCAAGCATCAAAAGATGCAGCCAAGTGGACCAAGATTGGTTTCTTTGTTGGCCTCGGCGTAATTGTGTTGTACATTCTGGCTGTGTTTGCTTTTGGGCTTACAGCTTTTTGGGCAACAAATGGGATGATGAATGGAAACTATTAATGAGGTTCGATGTTAAGCATTCAACAGCAACATTATTTTCCTGTAATTATAAAAAGTATAGCGGTATTGTTTGTAATATCGCTATACACTTTTTTTGATGCACGAAGCCCGGGATCATTTTTTCCGCAATGCCCTTTTCATTTGCTCACCGGTTTATATTGCCCGGGATGCGGCTCGCAGCGGGCTTTATCAGCGCTATTCCATGGCCATTTGATAGAAAGTATGCACTATAATTTTTTAGCGATTGCCAGTTTGCCATTCTTAATATATTCTGCTTATGTGTATTGTATCAATTTTTTCAGGCAAAAAAAAATCAACCAACCCATTTTTTATAAAACCTGGTTTGTGTGGTTGATTCTCATCTTAGTAATCTTATTTACCGTATTGAGAAATATACCGGTATTCCCTTTTTCACTTTTGTCTCCATTGAAATAATTTTAAAGCACCGAAGCAAGATGATTGTAATCCTGCACGATGGCATATAGGAATTGAATGGGAGATTCATGCTTATTTTGAATGTGTAAGACATTTTCTATTTTCCGCATCGTATCAAAAACGATCATGGTATTGGTATACCGGTGCGCATTCAGTATTACTTCTTTCACAATTTGAATATCACTGTCAGATAAATTGATCACTTCCGGGTACACAGGTATATAATTATTTTCCGGAACAGGTGTATAAATGGTTTGCGTAATTTTAGTCTTTGAGTTTGTTTTAATCACTGCAGTGCCTGCAACAACATCACCCAGCCGCTGATGTTTTTCGGAAGCCGCTACCATTATCACGGCTACCAAACTTCCCGACAAAGTAAAGTCAACCAACCTGAAAAGCCATCGTGTAAGGTACTGTGAAAGCGCAGGCTGATTGCCATTCAGGCTGATGACACGGATTTTTAAAATCATTTTACCAACACTTTGGCCATTGAACATGGCTTCACAAAACAAATCATAAAAAACGACCGGGATAATAATGACCAAAATAAAAATCCATGGATTCGTATCAAGAAAATGACCGAATTGCCCAAAGCCCACAATCGCCATGATTAAAATAATATACCCGGCAATACATAGAAAATCAAGCAGCCGTGCAAAAATCCTGTCGGATAACCCGGCCAACTCATAGTCCAACTCAATATTTTGTGTAGTGGTAACAGAAATTATTCCCATTTGCCAAAGATGGAAAAAAAAATTGTTTCTTTGATGCCTTTCCTGAAATGATATGCGCGAAGCACAGTTTTTAAAACAAAATGCAGAGAAATGGAAACAATATGAAATGATATTGGTTTCCGGTTCGGCGACGGATGAACTTGCATCGGGGTTTATAGAATTGACGGATGACCTTGCCTATGCACGGACATTTTATCCTGAAAGTAATTCTGTAAAATATTTGAATGGGCTTGCATCAAGGTTTCACCAAAAAATTTATAGAAATAAAAAAGAAAAAAGAGGCAGGATATTTTGGTTTTGGCAATTTGAATTACCGGTTTTATTTAAAAAATACCAAAAACAATTTTTAATATCTTTTTTATTCTTTCTTGTATTTGCATTGATGGGCGCGCTTTCAGCAAAATATGATGAAAATTTTGTGCGGCTGATTTTGGGGGATGATTATGTAAATATGACCACAAAAAATATTGAAGCCGGCGACCCGTTTGGCGTATATAAAGATGCTGACGGTGTGAGCATGTTTTTTTTCATTGCATACAATAATATTTCTGTATCATTTTTAGGATATGTACTCGGTATCTTTTTTTCTGTTGGTAGCATTTGGATGTTATTGCGAAATGGCATCATGATGGGGTCGTTTCAATATTTTTTTATTTCAAAGGGCCTCGGAATGCGATTCATCACAGTTGTGTTTATTCATGGTACGCTTGAATTGTGGAGCATTATTGTAGCAGGCGCTGCGGGATTGATCCTGGGAAACAGTATTTTATTTCCGGGAACATTTAAAAGAAGTGTTTCTATTTTACGCGGCGCTAAAGATGGCCTGAAAATAGTCGTCGGGCTAATCCCGCTTTTTTTGACGGCTGCTTTTTTTGAAAGCTTTGTTACACGCCATACCGAAATGCCCCTGATCTTTAATATCATCATTCTGGCTGGCTCACTTTTTTTTATTATTTGGTATTTTATCATTTACCCGAATAAGTTGTATAAAAAAATGCAGCAGGTAAATACTGAGATACTTTCCGAAAAATCACAAACAAATTTTGTTCAATGGTTCAACAAAAAATTAACCTCCGAAAAATAAGAGACCTCAGTAGTAACCTCAGCGATACCTTTCAATTTATCCGGCAGGAATTCAAGCCATTGATGAAATCATTTTTATTGATTGCCGGCGTGTTTCTTTTGGCCAATGCAATTATGAGCGGCTTGTATCAAAAAACAGCATTTGGTTTTCTTGATAGCCTGGGCTCCGGTGGGTTTGGGCGTGAGGCACAAATGATCAATACTATTTTTTCACCCGTGTATTTTATTACCATCGGCCTCACCTGGTTGAGCCTGCTTTCAATGAATGTGGTAGTGGCTTGTTATATGAAATTATTGATGGAAAAAAATGAATCACCAACAACGGAAGCTGTTTGGAATTATTTCATTCATTATTTTCCAAAAGTCATTTTGTATAGCATTCCACAAATTATCCTTGTAATTATTGGGCTTGTATTTTGTTTGTTTCCGGGTTTTTACCTTGCGCTTGTATTTGTACCTTTTCAATTTATCATTGTACTTGAAAATCCGGATGTTGGAACTGCTTTCAACCGTTGTTTTGAAATAATAAAAGGAAATTTTTGGATATCTGTTGGCATCTATGTAGTGGCTTATTTGATTTATTCTTTTTCTTCCGGCATCATAGGCTTTATTGTAGGCGCACTTGTTGGCGTAGTTTCTTATCTCACTACAAAAGAAATAAGTTCAACTGTTGGTTTAGTAATGAGTGTGGTTAATATTATTGGGTATGCTTTTTACCTGGTATTCCTGGTGTCGGCATTCCTGAATTATTGCAGCCTTGCCGAAAGCCACGATGGTACGGGGCTCGCTGCAAGATTGGAAACAATTGGTGAAAAACATGATTTGCATAATAACCTGGAAGAAGAATATTGATGAAAAAATTATTCATTTTTATTGTCGTTGTTATTAACAGCTTTTTTGTTTTTTCAAAGCAATTGCCTGCAACAGATTCTTCTTCTATCCGGGTTAGGGAAATTCCCAATAACGTAATTCAGGATTATAAAAATAATCCTGCCTATGATTATGAAAAAGTGATTCCAAAAGATAAATCTATTTTCGAAAGAGTGATGGACTGGGTTTGGGATAAGTATTATGAATTGATGCGTATGAAGTATGGGCCACTTACCCGTGATATTATTTTTATGTTGATTGGCCTTTCAACCATCCTGTTTTTTTTATATAAAATATTCAAAGGCAATACATCGGGAATTTTTGAAAACAACCGGAAAATTACACACGGTTTTTCACTGGAAGCTGAAGCCTTGCAACAAATCAATTTTGATGAAGCCATCCAACAGGCATTATCAGCGGGCAATTATACTGCTTGTATCCGGCTGCTTTATTTGAAAAGCTTAAAAATCCTGTCTGAAAAAAATCTCATCAATTGGCAAATCAATAAAACCAATGCCGCTTATATACAGGAATTGGAAGTGCCCGCAATCCGTGTGCCTTTTGAATCACTGACGCAATATTTTGAAAAAGTATATTATGGAAATGAAAGAAGCGAAAAACATGATGTAGATGCGATGAATGAAAAATTTTTAAAATTACAGGAACAACTCTGATGTATGAAAGGCTATAAAATATTTATTGGAGTTTTCATTGGCCTAATGATTTTATATATCATCGGGCAGTATTACAAACCGCATGAATTTGACTGGACGGTTTCTTTGCAAAAAAACAGCGAGGAACCTTATGGCGCTTCTGTCTTATTTGATGAACTTCATTTTTTATTTTCAGAAAAAAATATTCAAACCCAACAAATCCCGATTTACAATACCCTGCATGAAAAAGGTTTTTCAAATGCTGCCTATATCCTGCTTGAACCCGCACTCAATTTGAAAGCAACGGATATAGATGAGCTATTAAAATTTGTTAAAGCTGGCAACACTGCATTCCTTGCTGCCACATCATTTGGAAAACAATTTGGAGATTCTTTGCATATAGAAGAAGCCACTGATTTTGACTTTTTGCCCAAAGATTCTTCCGGTGTAAATTTTACAAACCCTGTTTTAAAAAACCAACATGGATTTTATTTTGAACATTCCACTTTTTCCAATTATTTTAAAAAAATCCCCTCAGGCGATTCGGCTACATTGCTCGGTGTAAATATGAAGAACAAGCCTGATTTTATCCAATTGAATATTGGGCAGGGAAAATTATTCCTGCATATTTCACCCATTTGTTTCACCAATTATTTTATGCTGAAAGCAAATAATGCGGTATATACTTCCACCGCATTATCTTATATTGATAAAAATCCGGATACCATTTTTTGGGATGAATATTATAAATCGGGTAGGGAAGGAGCTTCTACGCCACTCAGGTTTTTTCTTTCCAATGAATTTTTAAAATGGGCTTTATGGCTTTCCATCATTGCTTTGCTGGTGTATGTATTTATTGAAATAAAGAGGAAGCAACGCATCATTCCAATCCTGGATCCTTTACGCAATACATCGCTTGATTTTGTACAAACCGTTGCCACAGTGTATTTGAGCAAAAATGACCATACAGCTATCGCTAAAATGAAAGTGGCATACTGGCTGGAGTTTATACGCAAAAAATATTTTTTGCCCACACAAATGCTTGATGAAGATTTTATCAAACGGTTAAACAAAAAAAGCGCAATTGACGAAGCATTGATTCGCAGCATTTGCAATCTTGCTGAAAAAGTTGAAAACAAGGGATCTGTTTCACAGGAAGAACTGATTTATTTATCCAATAATATTGATGATTTTTATAACTATTCCAAAAAATAAAACCATGGAAATAAACACGGAAACAAACAATTTGTCTGAAACAATCGGCCTCATAAAAAAAGAAGTTTCAAAAGTTATTGTTGGCCAGGAAAATATGATTCACCTGCTGATGGTGGCATTACTGGCTGATGGCCATGTATTGATTGAAGGCGTACCGGGCGTGGCCAAAACACTTACGGCAAAATTGCTGGCACGCTGTATTGACGTGCCTTTCAGCCGGATTCAATTTACGCCAGACCTGATGCCGAGCGATGTCATCGGCACTTCTGTTTTTAATCCGCAAATGGCGAGCTTTAGTTTCAGGAAAGGCCCCATCTTTGGCCAATTGATTTTAATAGATGAAATCAACAGATCACCGGCAAAAACACAAGCTGCTTTATTTGAAGTGATGGAAGAACGCCAAATCAGTTACGATGGTACAACTTATAATATGGATGAACCATTCATGGTTTGCGCTACGCAAAACCCGATAGAACATGAAGGAACCTATCGTTTGCCGGAAGCACAACTTGATCGTTTTTTAATTAAAATAGTGGTGCCCTATCCAACTGCTGAAAACGAATTGGGCATTTTGAAAATGGCCAATAATGCCAATGCAAAAGACCTTGTGCAAACAATAGAAAAAGTAATCACCGGCAACCAGGTGATGCAGTTCAGGCAAGTGGTAAGTGAGATACATGTAGAAGAAAAAGTGCTGCAATACATAGCTGATATCATTCATGAAACAAGAAACAATACCGGCTTGTTTCTTGGTGCAAGCCCGCGTGCATCTATTGCTATTTTGCACTGCGCCAAAGCTTCGGCGGCTTTGCATGGCCGCAGTTTTGTAACACCGGATGATATTATAGATGTATTGTCACCGGTACTTTCACACCGCATTATTTTAACGCCAGAAAAAGAAATGGAAGGGGCCAATTCCGCAGATGTATTGAATGAAATTGTAAAAAAAATAGAAGTGCCGCGTTAATATTTCACGAAACAAAATAAAAATATTTTTTGAAAAAATTGTATCAAACATATTTCAGCGCATTATTTACGAGGCAACGCTTTTATATACTCTTGGTGATTTGCATTACAGTTTTTGTCTTGCGTTTTTTTGTGGAATGGTTGGGTATACTGCCATTTCTCTTTTTTGGCATTTTTATGCTACTGGTAATCATGGATTATTTGCAATTGTTTTTTACAAAAGGATTTGTTTTTGCACAGCGCTCACATGCGAAAAGATTGAGTAATGGCGATCAAAATGAGATACAATTAATCATAGAAAATAAATATGCTTTTCCCATCAACCTCGAAGTGATAGATGAAGTGCCGTATCAGTTTCAGCGTAGAGATGTGCATTATGATTTCCCTGTGAAAGCCCGCGATACCCAACATTTATTATATCATTTAAGGCCTGTAAAAAGAGGCGAATATAATTTCGGTAAAACAAATTTATTTGTAAGCGGACCGATTGGAATTTTCAAAAGGCGCTTTCAATGCGGCGATGACTATGATGTACCTGTATATCCTTCCTATTTGCAATTGCATAAATTTCAATTTTTGGCTATCAGCAATCAACTTGTTGATGCCGGAATAAAAATTATCCGGCGGATCGGGCAAAGTATGGAGTTTGAACAAATCAAAGAATATGTTGCCGGCGATGATTTCCGCACGATGAACTGGAAAGCTACTGCACGCAAAGGACAGTTTATGATGAATAATTATACGGAAGAAAAAAGCCAGCAGGTATATAACGTCATTGATAAAAGCCGTGTAATGAAAATGCCTTTTGAAGGCTTGAGTTTATTGGATTATGCCATCAATGCATCGCTTGTGATGAGTAATA
>CAYXHX010000054.1:0-8497 GCA_964464835.1 uncultured Chitinophagaceae bacterium
TATAACCCCATTTAAAATTTTATTTACATGAATTATAAAAGTATAACCATTTTTGCGATTAGCTTTTTGTTGGTGAGCTATACAAATGCCCAACGCATTTTTTATTCTTCAGCAGGGAAAGATGATATGCGTAATACTGGGTTTGAAATCATCGGGAAAATCAATTCGCATTATTTAACCTATACCACCAACCATGGTGCTTATTATCTACTGTCATTTAATTCGAGTATGAAAACGGACCAGCGTGTAAAGTTGAACTTTTTGCCTGATAGGGTTATCAGCACAGATGTGATAGCTTATCCTCATCATTTCTATTTTATGTACCAGTATCAACGCAAAAATATTGTGTATTTTATGGCTGCCATGTTTGATGAAAATGCAAAGATGATTGGAGAACCAATGCAATTGGACACTACTGCTATCAGTACTTTTACCAATAATAAAATTTATTCCGTTATTGAAAGTGAAGACAAGGAGAAAATCCTGGTTTTTAAAATAAATAAAAAGAAGGATGTAAGCCAGGTCACTTTTTCTCTCTTTGATAAAATGTTGCATCCTGTTCAAAAAAAGACTGTCTTCATAGATATGAATGAACACAATTCATTCCTCACTGAGTTTAACCTGGACAATGATGGAAATATTGTGTTTTTAAAAGCGATGGGTACTTCACAAGGCGGGAATATTAGCAATCTCGTATTCATACAAAAAAGAATGGAATCAGATACACTGGCATATTATCCGATTGATGTATCAAAAATTTATTTGGATGATGCCCGCTTAAAAGTAGATAATATTAATCATCAATACCTGGTTACATCTTTTTATGCAAAATCGAGACGTGGAAATATTGAAGGGTTATTTTGTTTTTTATGGAGTAGGGACCAGCAACAAGAAATCAAATCCGTACAAACTGAATTTTCTGATGAATTCAGGCAAAATGCTAAAATTGAGGGAAACTTGAAAACTGCCTTTAATGATTTCTTCCTGCAGAATATTGTCATGCGGCAGGATGGAGGTTTTATTATTACATCAGAATCTGAATATACTTCCTCTCGTGGTATCAGCAGCAATAGATGGGATTATGGATATGGTTCCCCATATTGGTCGCCATATTCAAATTATTACTGGTCATCACCTTACTATGGATATTATTATCCATGGGACAGGTGGGGCAATTCTACAAATCCAATTAACAGGTATTATGCAGATAATATTGCTTTGGTTTCTTTTGATTCTGTGTTGAATATCGAATGGATGAACGTGATTCACAAATCACAATTTGATGATAATTCTGATAATTTTATCAGCTTCGGGACATTTATAGAAAACAATTCATTTCATTTTTTATACAATGAATTATACCGCCAGGAATGGCTTTTAAGCGATCAAAGCATCAATATCAATGGCCAGGTAAAGAAAGAACCAATATTTCACGACTTGGACCAGGGCTACGATTTCCTCGCCCGATATGCAAAGCAAGTAAGCGCCAATGAAATAATCATTCCTTGCCAGTTCAAAAGCTACTTGTGTTTTGCAAGAATTGAATTCTAATTTCATTTCTTAAGTTATTATTCACAAGCAATCGAATACCAATTTGTAAATTTTTTACATTAATATTCAGTTTTCAATTTTTATCTTTGCATCTAATATACCAATATGAAATTTGGCGTTGTTATTTTCCCCGGATCAAATTGTGACCGCGATATATTTACTGCTATCCGTGATGATCTCGGCAAAGAAGTGGAATACCTTTGGCATAAAGATAAAAATATCAGTCACTTTTCAACTTCAGATTGTATTGTTTTGCCGGGCGGGTTTTCCTATGGCGATTACCTGAGATGCGGTGCTATTGCGCGTTTTAGCCCGATGATGCAAAGTGTAATTGAATTTGCCAATACTGGCGGAAAAGTATTGGGAATATGTAATGGTTTCCAGATTTTGTGTGAAAGCGGTTTATTGCCGGGCGCTTTATTGATGAATGCACATCAGCAATTTATTTGTAAAAATGTGCATTTAAAAGATTCGAAAAATATAATTTATTCCATACCTGTTGCACATGGCGATGGCCGGTACTTCGCACCGGATACAGTATTGGATGAATTAGAGAAAAATAAGCAAGTAATACTTCGTTACTGTAATGAAAATGGAGACATAACCGAGGATGCGAATCCAAATGGTTCATGGCGGAATATTGCAGGAATTAAAAATAAAGCGGGTAATGTTTTAGGATTGATGCCACACCCCGAACGTGCGTCCAACGCACTTTGCGGAAATACAGATGGCTTGAAATTGTTTGAATATTTTGAAATGAATTAAACTATAAAATGATGAAAAAATTAATTTTGTTTAGCACAGTTTTATTTTTTGCAATTGCTTCTTATGCACAAATCAAAGACCCAGTTGTATGGACGTACAGTGCAGAAAAAAAAGGGGATAAAACATACGATTTAAAGTTTGTTGCGAAGTTCCCCAATCCCTGGCACTTATATTCTCAATCAACACCGGCAGGAGGGCCTGTTCCAACAAATATTATTTTCAAAACAAATCCTTTGGTTACCCGGGATGGAAGTATTAAAGAGATTGGCAAATTAAAAAAATATCACGATCCGAATTTTGGTGTGGATGTAAAATATTATAGCGACCAGGTTGTATTTGTTCAAACGGTGAAACTCAAATCCAATGTTAAAACAAATGTATCCGGTACTGTAGAGTTTATGGTTTGCGATGATAGCCAATGCCTGCCACCAAAAAAAGTTCCATTTAATATCCAAATCCAATAAATAGATTATTGAATGCGAAATTTTTTCCTGGTAGTATTTTGTTTCTTTTTATTCAATACCATTTCTGCACAGGATATGAAACCTGTGCAGTTTCATTTTTCTGCAAGCTTCATCAATGACAGTACTTGTCAATTACGTATTGGCGCTAAAATAGAAAAAGGAAATGCATTATTTACTGCAATCAAAAAAACGCCGGGTGATGCATTTATATCACAGCTTATTTTGGACTCATCTCTTTTAAATGGTATTAATGATACGTTATCACCTATAGAAAAAGGGAATCTTGAAGTGGTGAATGATACATCTTTAGGTTCAGAAACCCGATTTTATCATGACACTGTTACATATTTATACAACCTCCATGTTTCAAAAAATGATAGTTCATATATCAAAGGCAGTTTTTCATGGCTCGCAAAAAATGATACATCCTTTCCAAGCGGGCAAGAAAATTTTTCAATAATGCCTGTAAGCCAAACTGAGACTGTGAAAGCTGCTACAATTGAAGCAGAATCCTCCGGTTCATTAGGCTCGGTTTTTCTTATTTGCTTTGCTACAGGTTTATTGGCTGTAATTACACCTTGTGTTTTTCCATTGGTGCCTGTAACAGTAAGTTTTTTCCTTAAAAAAAGTAAAACACGTGCTGAAGGTTTGCGAAATGCAATTACTTACTCCATTTCTATCATACTTATTTATACAATACCTGCAATTCTACTCACATTAATTTTCGGGGATAAAATTTTATATACCATTTCCACAAGTGCAGTATCCAATCTTATTTTCTTCCTGATTTTTATGGTTTTTGCCATATCATTTTTTGGCGCTTTTGAATTGCAACTCCCCAATAGTTGGGCAAACAAGGCAGATTCAAAAGCAGGAAAAGGTGGATTTACGGGCATATTTTTTATGGCATTAACATTGGTAATCGTTTCATTCTCTTGCACCGGGCCTATCGTTGGAACTTTGTTGGGGCAAACAAGTTCACAAGGAATTGCATTAGCGCCAATCCTTGGTATGTTTGGATTTGGCCTTGGGCTTGCATTGCCATTTTCGTTATTTGCTTTCTTTCCAAGTATGATTCAGTCATTGCCAAAAAGTGGTGGTTGGTTAAATAGTGTAAAAGTTTGCTTTGGATTTATTGAATTGGCATTGGGATTAAAATTTCTTTCTAATGTTGACTTGATCTATCATTGGAGATTGTTAGACAGGGAAATTTTCCTTGTATTATGGATCGTTATTGCATTTTTAATGGGCTTGTATTTATTAGGAAAAATAAAATTTTCACATGATTCGCCTTTGCCTTATTTAAGCGTGCCTCGTTTATTTTTTGCAATTGCAACTTTTAGTTTCGGTTTATATTTATTACCAGGAATTTGGGGCGCTCCATTAAAGGCAATGAGTGGTTTATTGCCTCCTATCACCACGCAAGATTTCAACCTGGACGCGTTGCAATATAAATTTGTAAATAATACTACAACTTCTAATAACTCTACGAACAATGCTATTCCTCCCAAAAGGCTTACGGAAAAATTAAGCGTACCATTTGGCCTTACAGCTTATTTCGATTTGAATGAAGGAATGGCAGCTGCAAAAGCGTTGAATAAACCTGTAATGCTCGACTTTACCGGCCATTCATGTGCAAATTGCAGGAAGATGGAACAACAAGTTTGGCAAGACCCGGAGGTGTTGAAAAGGATAAGAGAAAATTTTGTATTGATAAGTTTATACGTGGATGAATCCCAGGAATTGCCTGAAAGCGAAAAATATACAAACGCCAAAAATGAAAATATAACTACAGAAGGCGAAAAAAACCTGGATTATGAAATTACCAAATTTGGTTTTAATGCGCAGCCATTGTATATGTTTCTTGATGTAAATGGAAACCCATTATCGGATGTGAAATATGGCTACGACCCCAATATTCAAAAATTTATTCAGCACCTTGATCAAGTGAAATCAACATTTGAAAAATAACAAAAAAAATCCCGCGTCAAACGGGATTTTTAATTTGGCTTGTCATCCTGCAGTCAGTAAGTTAAGGCAAGCAATCGGGATATATTTTCAACAAAACTGTCTGTGCTGCAGAATGACAATATTTTTATTATAAGCTAATTTGTTTTTCGGTCATCATTTTTCTCAGGTTTATCAATCCATACCGCATCCTTCCCAAAGCTGTATTGATGCTGCAATTGGTCATTTCAGCAATTTCTTTAAAACTTAAATCTCCAAAATGCCGAAGTACAATTACTTCCCTTTGTTCATCAGGCAAAGATGATAACATGCGGTGCATCCTTTCATGTGTTTGATTACGGATAATTCTTTGTTCAGCATTTTCATTTACCACCACAATCACATCAAAAATATCCTGGTTTTCATTATTCACAATGGGCGGTGTGCGCTTAATTTTCCTGAAATGATCCACACATAAATTATGCGCAATCCGTAATGCCCATGGAAGAAATTTGCCTTCTTCATTGTAGCGTTTGCTTCGTAAAGTATCAATGATACGTACAAAGGTTTCCTGGAACAGGTCTTCGGCAAGGTATTTGTCTTTTACTATAAAGAAAATTGAACTGAATATTCTTTCCTTATAGCGTAGTATCAATGCTTCTAGTGATGAACTGTTTCCACCCTGGAAATTCAGGATAAGTTCTGTGTCGGTAACTTGATTAAACTTTCTCATAGATGCTTTTTGAGGGTAAAGCAACAAGCCGTTTTTATATTTTATTTTAGAAAAGGCTTTGAGTAAAGTTTATTTTATAGGCGTAATATTGTGAATAGGTTGTGAAAATACAATTTACCGAACAATAATCGGTCATGCAAGTTGTAAAATATTTGTGAATAAAACAAATATTTTTGCAACTTATAATTTGATGTAAGATCTGAATGAATAAGATACAATTAAAAAAAACCGGAAAACCCCTTAACACCCAGAAAGTTACGAATAAATTAAAAAGCCAGGATATCATAGTAAATGGCGCTCGCGTACACAATTTGAAAAATATTACCGTTGCTTTTCCAAGAAATAAATTGGTGGTTGTCACAGGCGTTTCGGGAAGTGGAAAATCTTCTTTGACTATAGATACACTCTTTGCAGAAGGGCAGCGAAGGTATGCAGAAAGCTTAAGCGCTTATGCCCGTCAATTCATGCAACGAATGGCAAAACCCGAAGTGGATTCCATCAAAGGCCTTTGCCCGGCTATTGCTATTGAACAAAAAGTGATTACCCGTACACCGAGAAGTACCGTAGGAACAATGACTGAAATATATGATTACCTGCGTTTATTGTTTGCCCGGATTGGTAAA
The DNA here is from genome assembly GCA_964464835.1 of uncultured Chitinophagaceae bacterium. GTDB lineage: Bacteria > Bacteroidota > Bacteroidia > Chitinophagales > Chitinophagaceae > JAFDXJ01. The sequence goes on from CAYXHX010000054.1 coordinate 6,084, forward strand.
ACAATTTCACCGGTTAGTGGCGAAGAAGTAAAAAAAGATGATGTTCAGGATGTACTGCATTTTATTTCTAATAGCCCACTGGATTCAAAATTATTGATTTTAGCAGCTTTCTACCCACTTAAAAACCGGGAAGTAAAAGAAGAATTATCAATACTCATGCAAAAAGGCTTTTCCAGGTTATACAAATTTCAAAAGACTGGAGAAGTTTTTCGGATTGAAGATTTGATGGAAAAAAGCGATTCAGAATTAAAGAAATTCATAACAACAAAAAATCAACAAGATTGGTTTATATTAATTGACCGGGTAGTGATAAAAGATTTTGAAGAAGAAGATTTGCACCGGCTTTCTGATTCTATATCAACCGCTTTTTATGAAGGCAATGGAGAAATGTTTGTTGAAATAAATAATACACTAAGGCATTTCAATAATAAATTTGAAAGGGATGGAATTGTTTTTGAAGAACCTGTTCCCAATTTGTTTTCGTTTAATAACCCTTTTGGCGCCTGCCCAACCTGCGAAGGTTTTAGCCAGGTATTAGGGATCAGTGAAGACCTTGTAATTCCCAACAAAACATTAAGTGTATTTGAAAGTGCAGTTGCTCCATGGAAAGGAGAGAAGCTTGGATTATGGAAAGATTATTTTATAAAAAATGCAAGAAGTGAAAGCTTCCCGGTGCATAAACCAATACAGGACCTTACTCCTGCACAATATAATCTTTTATGGGAAGGCAAAGGCAAATTGCAAGGCATCAATGATTTTTTTAATGAAGTAGAACAAAACTTGTATAAAGTTCAATACCGCGTTTTATTAAGCCGTTATCGTGGACGGACGAAATGCCCTGACTGCAAGGGATTCAGGCTGAGAAAAGAAGCATTGTATGTAAAAGTTGGCGGGAAACATATTGGCGAGCTTTGCCACATGCCGGCAAAAGATTTTTACAGTTGGTTGAACGATTTCAAACCTAATCAAACAGATGCTGCCATTGCAAAAAGAATATTAATTGAATTGTTCCAACGCTTGCAAACTTTATTGGATGTAGGCCTTGGTTATCTTACTATGGATAGGTTAGCCAATTCCTTGAGTGGCGGTGAAAGCCAACGGATACAATTGACAAGAAGCCTGGGAAGTAATCTTACGAATTCATTGTATATCCTGGATGAACCTTCTATTGGTTTACATTCGAGAGATACTCAAAACCTGGTGCGTGTATTGAAAAAATTAAGGGATAAAAAAAATACAGTAGTGGTGGTAGAGCATGATGAATTGCTGATGCGCGAATCAGATCATATTATTGACATGGGCCCCTTAGCAGCGCATCTTGGTGGTGAAGTAATTGCTGAAGGTACTGTGCAGGAAATTATTGAAAACGCGGAAAGCCTTACAGGAAAGTACCTTTCTGGTGAAATGGAAGTTTATTTTAAACATCCTCAAAGAACTTTTAAAAAATACATTCGCATTGAAAATGCAACGCATCATAACCTGAAAAATATTTCTGTTTCATTCCCATTGAATATGCTTTGCGTGGTTAGCGGAGTGAGCGGCAGTGGAAAAACAACTTTGGTTCGACAGGTTTTATACCCTGCACTGAAAAAATTATTGGGTGATTATACAGAATCTCAAGGCCAGTTTAAATCAATGAGTGGTGATGTAAAAGAAATAACACAAATAGAGTTGGTTGATCAAAACCCGATTGGAAAATCTTCACGTAGTAATCCTGTTACTTATATAAAAGCATATGATGCTATTCGGGAATTATTTTCTCAACAACCGATGGCAAAGAAAAATGGGTTTCTGCCAAAGCATTTTTCTTTTAATGTAGATGGCGGAAGATGTGATACCTGTAAAGGTGAAGGTGAGCAATTGGTGGAAATGCAATTTCTTGCGGATGTACACCTGACCTGTGAAACCTGCAAAGGCCGCCGTTTTAAAGAAGATGTGTTGGAAGTAAAGTATCATTCAAAAAATATTTTTGATGTATTGGAAATGAGCGTAGATGAAGCTATTGGTTTTTTTAAAGAACAACCGGCTCTTTCAAAATCGTTGCAAACGCTGCATGATACCGGTCTTGGATATATCAAGCTTGGGCAAAGCAGCAATACATTAAGTGGGGGTGAAGCACAACGTGTAAAATTGGCTTCCTTTTTAGGCAAAGGAAAAATGAATGAAAAAATTCTTTTCATTTTCGATGAACCTACTACAGGATTACATTTTCATGATATTCATAAACTGCTGAAATCTTTTAATGCATTAATTGAACAAGGGCATTCCATCATCGTAATAGAACATAATATTGATGTAATCAAAAATGCAGATTGGGTAATTGACCTTGGCCCGGAAGCAGGTCATGAAGGTGGTGAAATAATTTTCTCCGGCAAACCTGCGGATTTGAAAAAAATACAAAAAAGCCATACAGC
>CAYXHX010000054.1:8507-10139 GCA_964464835.1 uncultured Chitinophagaceae bacterium
TTAATAAAAATGCTGCCGGTTATTTTTTAAAATTATCTTCCGCCTCCAGGGCAATATTTGCGTAGGAAATTTGTAAAAAGCGTAACCAAATGCAAACCCGTTCCCGGCCCTTCTGAAAGAGAATGTGTGCGGTTTGGATAACTCATCATTTGAAACTGCTTATTGTATTTCACCAATTCATTGACCAGCATTTCCGTATTTTGATAATGAACATTATCATCACCCGTTCCATGTATTACCAGTAAATTGCCTACCAGGTTTTTTGCATAAGTGATAGGTGAACCATTAATATAAGCCTGCATATTTTCCTGTGGCAGGCCCATGTATCTTTCCTCATAAATATTATCATACGTAAGTTGATTTGCTACCGGCGCGATAGCAATACCGGTTTTGTAAATTTCCGGGTATTGAAATAATAAATTCAGTGTAGTGGATCCACCTCCACTCCATCCCCAAACCGCAATCCTGCTTGGATCTACATAAGGCCATTGCAATATTTTTTTAGCTGCCATTGCCTGGTCATGAATATTTAACGTGCCTACTTTTTGATAGATACTCTTTCTCCATTCAGCGCCTTTAGGAGCAGGAGTGCCTCTGCCATCAAGGCTTATTTGAATATAGCCGTCACCCGGCATATCACCCACATATAAAAAAGTACCGGCACTGCCATATTGATCAATAACCGTTTGTGATGCAGGTTCTGTATATACATAAAAAACAACCGGGTATTTTTTTGTGCTATCAAAATTGGAGGGTTTTATGATCCATCCATCCATTGTTACACCATCATCTGTTGTTAAAGTAAATAATGATGCTTTCGGCTGGTCTCCAAAATCCCGTGATTGAGCATTGCTGATTGTTTTGATTGTTTTGCCATCAAGCAAGTCCACCCATTCATTGATTGGAGGCGTATTTAAATTAGAAAAACGATGATTTGCATATCTGCCGTTTGGTGAAACATCATACGAATGTGTTCCGGTTTCATCATCGGGTGAAAGTCTTTCCGCAGAAACTGAGCCATCTAATTTTGCCCTGTATAAATATTGCTGTGTTGCATTATCAGGAGATGCCATAAAATAAATGTAACCATCTTTATCATCCACTGCAGTGATACTGATAATATCATATTTACCTTTCGTAATTAGGGTTTCATTTTTTCCATGCCTGCCAATTGTATAAATATGGCGCCAGCCATCTTTTTCACTTACCCAAATAAATGCTTTACCTTCATTGATCCAATCCCAACCACTTGGGTCATCGTCATTCCATCGGCTTTTAATATCTATCCAGGCTTTGTCTGTTTCTGTATAAATAATATTTGCTTTTCCTGTATTGGCATCACATACGATAATATTGCTTTCATTTTGTTTGCGGTTGAGTTGTTGCAATATCAATGAACCCGGGTCAATTGTCCATTCCATGCGCGGGATATAATGTTGTATAGGATCGCCGGGCACTTCCATCCATTTTGTTTTACTAGTGGAAATATCCACAACACCTATTTTACATGAAGAAGGATCTTGTCCTGTTTTTGGATATTCAACAGGTATTGTAAATGAATAAATAGAATCAGTATTATCAATCAATAAAAAATTTCTAATCTTACTTGCATCTATTTGCCAATACGCGATG
>CAYXHX010000054.1:10149-11491 GCA_964464835.1 uncultured Chitinophagaceae bacterium
CATCCCTGCAACCAAATTCTTCTTCATAAGCCCAATCAAATGTGCCATTGATAATACGGTCGGTTCCATCTTTCGTTACTTGTATGGGTTTTCCTGAACGAAGATCTTCTACAAAAATATTGTGGTTGCTTACATAGGCCACTTTGCTATTATCGGGAGAAAATTTTGCAAACATTAATGAAGATGCAGGAAGCGATTTTCCCAATTGTTTTAATTCGTGATTTTGCAGGTCCAATACCCAATAATCTCCTTTTGTATCATACCTCCAAACCTTTTTCGTATTGGTATAAATGAGCAATTTTTTATGGTCAGGTGAAAAAAAGAAATTGCGGATTTTAAGGGCAGTGGTTTCTCCTGTTGGGATTAAATCTTTTGTAGAAACTATTATTTCTTTTGTAAACCCCGGCAAAAGAATTTTAGAGATACCGCCATCTTCCATTTTAAAATAAGCATTTCCATCTTCTGACCATGCCAGGCCTTTTGGTGGCTGTGCCATAACGAAACCGGAACTTATAACCAGGATAACAAGTATGATTTTTTTGATGAAATTCATGTATGGTTTTTTGGGATGAAAATATATATTATTCATAAAATAATTTTATTAAAATGAAAATGAGTATTTGTTTTATCGTAAAATATTTTTTAAAAAAACAGGCGACATTAAATCATTTCTTTTTGTAATGTTGCAGACCTTACAGCATTCTTTTTCTCACTGAATTTTTTTGCGGCATCAATGAAATGAACAAATAAAGGGGCCGGGTTTTCTACGGTACTTTTTAATTCGGGGTGATATTGAACGCCTATAAAAAATGGATGTGAAGGAATCTCAATAATTTCTACCAATCCCGTTCCGGGATTCATTCCACTTGCCATCATCCCGGCTTTTTCAAATCTTTCCAGGTAAGCGCCATTAAATTCATAGCGATGGCGGTGCCTTTCTGTAATGGTTTCCGCATCGTAAATTTTTCGGGCGAGGCTGCCTTCTTTTAAATCACAAGGATATGCGCCGAGTCGCATTGTCCCACCAATCATCGTAATTTGTTTCTGTTCTTCCATCATATCAATTACCGGTTCAGTGGTGCCGGGTTCCATTTCTGTAGAATGTGCATTCGGTAATTGTAAAATGTTTCTTGCATATTCTATCACGGCCATTTGCATTCCCAGGCAAATCCCGAAAAATGGCAAACCATTTTCGCGTGCATATTTCACAGAAATAATTTTTCCTTCCGTACCACGGTTTCCAAACCCGGGCGCTACCAATAAACCATCAAGGCCTTCCATTTTTTCTGCAACATTTTCCTCCGTAATAAATTCACTATGCACATTGATCACTTGCACTTTT
>CAYXHX010000055.1:0-4289 GCA_964464835.1 uncultured Chitinophagaceae bacterium
GAGGCTTTTCGCCTGAACGTCGGTAATTCCGGCGCTTTCCAAAACTGCACGCATGCTGCCTCCGGCAATAACACCAGTACCTGTTGCAGCCGGTTTTATTAAAACTTTTGCAGCACCCTCTTTAGCAAGTTGATCATGTGGGATAGTTCCATGCATGATGGGTACTTTTACAAGGTTCTTTTTAGCGTCTTCGATTCCTTTTGTGATTGCTTCCTGTACTTCCTTAGCTTTTCCAAGTCCCTGGCCTACTACACCACCTTCATTGCCTACAACTACCAATGCGGAGAAACTGAATGTGCGGCCACCTTTTGTTGTTTTAACAACACGGTTAATGGAAACTACTTTTTCTTTTAATTCCAGGTCACCACCGGGCTTTACTTTATTTACAATATTTTTTGACATGCTTCTTGTATAAAAATTAATTACTTTTTAAAATTCCAGGCCTCCTTCCCTTGCACCATCTGCAATAGCTTTTATCCTGCCATGGTATAAATATCCGCTTCGATCAAATGTTACCTTCTTCACACCAAGTTCAATGGCTTTCCTGGCAATAGCATTGCCCACCAGTTTGCTTTTCTCGATCTTAGGGCCTTTTTGAGCCTGGATATCTTTTTCTTTTGATGAACTGGATGCAATAGTTACACCATTATCATCATCAATTAATTGTGCATAAATATCTGTATTGCTCCTGAATACAGACAGGCGGGGCATTGAGGCTGTACCTTTCACTTTTTTACGAATGCGGTAGCGGATTTTTTGCCTTCTTAAAATTTTATTATCCATGATTTTAATTTTTTCCTGATACTGCCAGGAATATTTAATTTATTATTTACCTGCTGCTTTACCTGCTTTCCTGCGAACAATTTCGTTGGCATAACGAACACCCTTTCCTTTGTATGGTTCAGGTTTTCTTAAACTACGGATTTTTGCAGCAACCTGCCCGATGAGTTGTTTATCTATTCCTTCCAACATAATTTTCGGGTTTTGACCTTTTTCAGTAAGTGTTGATACTTTTAATTCTGAAGGCACTTCAAAAATGATATTATGTGAATAACCCAATGCAAGGTCCAGCAGGTTTCCCTGGTTAGCTGCTTTAAAACCTACACCTACGAGTTCAAGATTTTTCTGATAACCGTCGGTTACACCTTTTACCATATTGGCAACCAAAGAGCGATATAAGCCATGCATTGCACGGTGGCGAATTTGGTCAGTTGGGCGATTGATTTCAATTGCATCATCTTTCACTACTACTTCCATATCTCTATCCAAAGTTTCTTTCAGTTCACCTTTTGGGCCTTTTACTGAAATCACCTGGTTATTTACTTTCACAGTAACTCCTTGTGGGAGGCTGATTGGTTTTTTTCCTACACGAGACATATTTGAAAAATTTTAAAAATTTAAATTTGCTTTCTTAATTGTTTTCAGTTCCGTATAGAAAACTTAATTGTCAACTAAGTGCCTGTTAATTTTCCTTTCGAAAAATTGGATATTAATAAATATGGCAAAGTACTTCTCCGCCAACATTTTCATTCCTTGCCTGTTTATCGGTCATTACTCCTTTGGATGTACTGATGATTGCCACACCCAATCCGTTGATTACGCGTTTAAAATCGCCGGGTTTTGAGTATTGCCTCAATCCCGGGCGGCTTACGCGCTCCAAAGCACGAATTGCCGGTATTTTTGTTTGCGGGTTATATTTCAAGGCAATTTTTATAACTCCTTGTTTATTGTCTTCCTCAAATTTGTATTTGAGAATATAGCCCTGTTCGTACAAAATTTCCGTAATGCGCTTTTTTAAGTTCGAAGCCGGGATTTCTACGATCCGATGGCCGGCCATTTGAGCGTTTCTTACCCTTGTAAGGAAATCTGCTATTGGATCAGTTACCATTTTTTTATAAATTAATTCTGTTCAAAAAAAATTATGTTCTTTGTTTTTACCAGCTTGCTTTTTTTACACCCGGAATTTTACCATTGAGTGCCATATCCCTAAAAACGATACGGGACATTCCAAAATACCTGATATAGCCACGAGGCCTCCCTGTAAGCTGGCAGCGGTTTTTTAAACGTACCGGGGAAGAGTTACGTGGAAGTTCGCTCAAAGCCTGGTAATTACCTTCTGCTTTAAGTGTTGCACGCTTTGCTGCATATTTTGCAACCATCGCTTCTCTTTTTCTTTGCCTGGCTTTTACTGATTCTTTTGCCATAATTTAATGTTCCCGGATTATTGCAAGCCGGATTTTTTTATTAATTATTTTCTTTTTTTACATTTTTAAAGGGCATTCCCATTTCTTTCAACAACTCGTATGCTTCTTCATTGTTCCTGGCAGTTGTTACAAAAGTGATGTCCATTCCTGTAATCTTATTCACCTTATCAATGTCTATTTCGGGAAAAATAATCTGCTCGGTGATACCCAATGTATAATTTCCGCGGCCATCGAATGCTTTATCACTAATACCTTTAAAGTCACGGACACGTGGCAGGGCAACAGATACGAGCCTGTCTAAAAATTCGTACATTTTTTCGCCACGCAATGTTACGCGGGCGCCTATAGGCATCCCCCTTCTCAACTTGAAATTGGAAATGTCTTTTTTACTCATGGTTGCCACGGCTTTCTGGCCGGTAATATTAGTGAGTTCATCTACTGCTATTTCCACGAGTTTTTTATCGGCGACTGCACCATTTACGCCGCGATTAATACAGATTTTCTCCAATTTTGGAGCCTGCATTATACTTTTAAAGCTGAATTTTTTCATTAATGCAGGAACTACATCTTTCCTGTATTTTTCAGCGAGCCTGGGTGTATATTTTACTGTATTCATTATTTAATAGCCTCTCCTGACTTTTTAGAAATTCGAACTGGTTTACCATCTTTGCGATCCATTTTCACTTTTGTGCCTGACCCGGATTTTGCATCCCAAAGCATTACATTGCTGATATCAATTGATGCTTCTTTTTTTACAATACCACCTTTGGTATTTTGTGCACTTGGCTTTGTATGATGCGTTACGATATTTACGCCTTCCACGATAACTCTACCTTTGTCCATCAAAACAGCGTGCACCTCACGTGGTTTTTTCAGGTCTTTATCATTTCCTGCAATCACCACTACACGATCACCTTTTTTTATGTGGTACTTTGGTTTAAATCTGTTGCTCATTGTATAATTTTTTTTCCTTCCTTTTTATTTGGTTTCCCATGTATTCAAAATTTTTAGGGCGGCAAAGGTACACTTAATTTTCAAACCCTTTCACATCCTTAGAGTACTTCGGGTGCAAGCGATATAATTTTCATATATCCTTTATCCCTTAATTCCCTGGCTACCGGACCAAAAATCCTTGTTCCTCTAGGTTCATCGGATGCGTTTAATAATACCACGGCATTATCATCGAATCGGATATAAGACCCGTCTTTACGGCGCAACTTATTTTTCGTACGAACAATTACTGCTTTGGACACAGTTCCTTTTTTAATACCACCGGCAGGCATTGCATCTTTTACAGTGACAACGATCTTATCACCAATATGTGCGTAGTCTTGTCCGCTGTTTCCAAGCACCCTGATACAAAGTACTTCTTTTGCGCCGCTATTATCAGCTACATTTAATCTGCTTTCCTGCTGAATCATTTGTTTAGCTTTTATGTAAAGGCGTTGGTTGTTAGTCAACACCCGGTTTTATAAATATATCTTTCGTGTATTAACTTTGATGATAGTAACAGCTATCAGCAAAGAGTATTTTTATTTTGCTTTTTCAACTATCTCGACCAATCTCCATCGCTTTGTTTTACTCATAGGCCTGGTTTCCATTATGCGGACCACATCCCCGGGAGCACATTCATCTTTTTCATCATGGGCATGGAACTTTGTTGTTTTCTTTACAAATTTTCCATACATGGGATGTTTCACTTTTCTTTCAACGGCAACTGTAATAGTTTTACTCATTTTGTTGCTGCTGACAACCCCGATTCTTGATTTGCGCAAATTTCTTTCCGTCATTGTATTATTTTTAAATGCCAAGTTCTCTTTTTCTGATTACTGTTTGTATCCGTGAAATATCTCTTCTGAGGTTGCGGATGCTCATTGGATTTTCCAATGGAGAAATTGCATGCGCAAATTCAAGTTTTTTTAATCTCAATTGATCTTCTGAAAGCCTGGCTTTCAGGTCTTGTTCGTTGAGATCAACGAGGCTTTCATTAAATCCTTTACTATTTTTAGCCATTGTTATTTGTTTTTATAAATAGGGATTAGTTTATGCCTGTAAATCCCTTCTAATAATAAATTTGGTTTTTAT
>CAYXHX010000055.1:4299-10510 GCA_964464835.1 uncultured Chitinophagaceae bacterium
AACATCAGCAAATGTGTTTAACTTAGCCCCACCTTTTGCTGTAGCTTCTGTAACGCCATCACATTCAAAAAGAATACGGCCTGGTTCTACAACTGCTGCCCAATGATCAGGATTTCCTTTACCTTTACCCATACGTACTTCTGCTGGTTTACGGGTGATGGGTTTGTCCGGGAAAATACGAATCCATACATTTCCTTCACGTTTCATAGCACGTGTCATGGCCTGGCGTGCAGCTTCTATCTGGCGATTATTGAGCCATATAGGTTCCATTGCTTTGAGGGCAAATGAACCGAATGAAATCATAGAGCCGCGTTTAGCCACTTCACGAATCCTGCCTTTCTGTGCTTTCCTGTGCTTTGATCTTTTTGGCTGTAACATTTTTTAAAATTTACCTTATCCGAATTACTTGAAAAATATTGTTTATTATTTAAAATTTATCTTCTCCCTCCACGGCCGCCGCCTCTTCTGTCACCTCCCCGATCGCGGTCTGAACGATCGCGATGATCACCTCTTCCCATTTCCCTTCTTTCACCGCCTTCATTTTTTCCGCCGATAAAATTTGGATTCAGCTCACGTTTGCCTAAAACTTCCCCTTTACAAATCCAAACTTTAATCCCGATTTTACCATAAACTGTTTGGGCAAATACATTGGCATAATCTATATCCATACGAAAAGTATGCAATGGGATGCGGCCTTGTTTAAATTCTTCACTTCTTGCTATTTCCGATCCACCGAGGCGCCCGCTTACTTTTACTTTTATTCCTTCTGCACCCATACGCAATGAGGAGGCGATGGACATTTTTATGGCACGTTTAAAATTAATGCGGTTTTCAATTTGCCTGGCAATAGTATCTCCCACAATTGTTGCGTCAAGCTCAGGCCTCCTGATTTCGAGGATATTGATTTGTACATCATCTTTATGAGTAAGGTTTTTCAGTTCCTCTTTGATGCGGTCAACTTCTCCACCTCCTTTACCAATGATGATACCTGGCTTAGATGTATGAATGGTAATAATCAGTTTTCCAAGTGTGCGTTCAATTACGATTCTTGCAATACCACCTTTACTGATACGCGCATTCAGGTATGTGCGGATTTTATCATCCTCGATGAGGCGAACCGGGTAATTTTTCTTATTGGCATACCAGTTACTTTCCCATCCCCTGATAATCCCGATCCTGTTTCCTATTGGATTTGCTTTTTGACCCATACGGTTTATAAATTATTTCGATTGATTATTTGATTTTGTATCCACGATCAAGGTTACATGATTGCTGCGCTTACGGATGCGGTAACCACGTCCTTGTGGAGCGGGGCGCATACGGCGAAGCGTTCGGCCACCATCAACAAAAATTGTTTTTACAATTAATGAAGCATCGGCAGCGTTTTGTCCCTCATTTTTTTGTTCCCAATTGTTGATTGCACTTTTCAGCAATTTTGCAAGTGGTACGCCATTGTGTTGTGGATGGTGTTCGAGCAGGCTCAGTGCCTTTTCCACTTCCATTCCTCTGATTACATCCGCAAGAAGCCGCATCTTTCGAGGCCCTGTTGGATAATTATTTAATTTTGCTACTGCTTCCATTTTTATTTCAATTTTCTTGAGTTCAATAATGTTGAAATGGTATTGAATTCAACTTTTTAATTTATTTTTTCTGGCCTGAATGGCTTCTGAAATTCCTTGTTGGTGCAAATTCACCCAATTTATGGCCAACCATAAATTCTGTTACATACACAGGAATAAATTTATTTCCATTATGTACGGCAAATGTGTGGCCTACAAAATCGGGAGTGATGGTAGAACGGCGGCTCCATGTTTTAATCACAGATTTTTTGTTTTTCCCATCATTTATAGAAAGCACTTTTGTTTCCAGTTTTACATCTACAAAAGGACCTTTTTTAATTGAACGACCCATAATTATTTTTAATTTATAGTATTGCTGAAATAACAGCTTTGCTTTTATTTAGATAATTTTTTACCATCTCTTCGTTGAATAATCATTTTATCACTGCCTTTTCCGCGCGTCCTTGTTTTTTCTCCTTTGGCATATTTCCCTGTCCTGGATCTTGGATGGCCACCAGATGCTCTTCCTTCACCTCCGCCCATTGGATGATCTACAGGGTTCATAGCAACACCACGTACGCGTGGCCTTACACCTTTCCACCTGTTTCTTCCGGCTTTGCCTGCTGTTTCAAGGCTATGGTCACTATTGGAAACTATTCCAACAGTTGCTGTGCAATTAATCAATACCCTGCGCAATTCACCTGACGGCATTTTAATAATACCATATTTATCTTCCTTATTGGTCAATTGTGCCGAAGCGCCTGCGCTTCTTACAAGTTTTCCACCCTGGCCCGGTTGCATTTCAATATTATGAATCGTGGTACCAAGTGGCATGTTTTTAATAGGTAATGCATTTCCAATTTCAGGGGCTACATTATTACCGGAAATGATAGTTGTACCTACTTGTAAGCCTTGTGGCGCAATGATGTACCTTCTTTCTCCATCGGTATATTCAACCAATGCGATAAAAGGTGTGCGGTTTGGATCGTATTCAATAGTCAGCACCTTAGCATCCATATCCTGCTTATCACGTTTGAAATCAATGATGCGGTAATGCTGCCTGTGTCCACCTCCTTTGTAACGCATACTTCTGCGGCCATCAGAATTACGGCCTGCTTTGCTATGTTGTTTTTCAAGTAATTTTTTCTCAGGTTCATTGGTAGTGATTTCTGCATACGCATTACCAATTCTCCACCTGGTGCCTGCTGTAATAGCTTTAAATTTTTTAAGTGCCATTTTCTGTTTCTTTATGAGGCGTAATTATCAGCTACGCCGGCTATTATTTTTTTAATTAAATGTTTGCGTATAAATCTATAGTATCTCCTTTTGCCAATGTAACCATAGCTTTTTTATAGGAAGGCTTTCTTCCTTTAATATACCCTGCTTTTGTAAAGCGTGATTTTGTTTTTGCCGGTACAACTACTGTATGTACATCTGTTACTGTGATGCCATAAAATTCTTCCACTGCTTTTTTGATTTCCAGTTTGTTGGCCCGTGGGCTAACCCTGAAAGTGTATTTACTCAATTTTTCCTGTTGGGCATTTGCCTTTTCAGTAAGAATTGGTTTTATGAGAACATCTGCCGGATTCATTGCTTATAATTTGAATTTTATAAATTTTTATTTTGGATTATGCCTCTTCAGCTACTTCATTTTCTTCTTCAATAAATATTTTAGCCGCATTTTCCATAATGAGTAATGTATCAGCATTTAATATTTCATACGTGTTCATATCTGATAATTGTGTACTTGCCACATTCGGAATATTCCGGCAACTCAGGTACAGGTTATCATCGTAATCAGGTAAAATCATCAATACTTTTTTATTGGAAATACCCAATACATTCATTACATCTAAAAGGCTTTTAGTTTTAGGAGTTTCAAAACTGAAATCTTCCACTAAAACAATTGCACTTTCTTTTGCTTTATAAGTTAAGGCGCTCATTTTTGCAAGATCTTTCACCTTCTTATTCAGCTTAATATCGTACCCATGAGGTTTTGGCCCAAAAACTGTACCTCCACCTTTATATAATGGGTTGCGGATATTGCCTTTACGGGATCCGCCAGTACCTTTTTGCTTGTGTAATTTACGGCTGGCTCCTTTAACTTCAGCCCGCGTTTTAACCTTATGATTACCCTGGCGTTGAGCAGCCTGGTATTGCTTTACTGCAAGATAAATTACATGATCATTGGGTTCTATGCCAAAAATCTCATCAGGCAAATCAAGAGACCTTCCGGTTTTATCTCCTTTATTATTTAATACGTCTAATTGCATTGTTAACTTTTAATATTATTTCTGAATATAAACAATGGATCCGTTGTGCCCTGGCACAGAACCGCTGATGAGGATATAATTTTTTTCAGGAAATATTTTTACCACTTTCAGGCCTTTCATTTTCACGCGGTCATTTCCCATACGGCCTGCCATACGCATGCCTTTGAAAACTCTTGAAGGATAAGAAGATCCACCAATAGAACCTGGTGCGCGGGAGCGATCATGCTGGCCATGGGAAGCTTCTCCCACACCATGAAAGCCGTGGCGCTTTACAACACCCTGAAAACCTTTACCTTTAGAAGTACCTACAACATCTACAAATTCGCCTTCAGCAAAAATGTCGACAGAGATTGTTTCTCCTGCATTTTTTTCCTGGAAGTATTCCCTGAATTCTTTTACAAATCTTTTTGGAGTAGATGATGATTTTGAGTAGTGGCCGATTTCAGCCTGTGTGGCATGTTTTTCTTTTTTATCGGCAAATGCAAGTTGTAATGCATTGTACCCATCGGTTTCAACATTTTTAACCTGGGTAACGGTGCAGGGGCCGGCTTCAATTATTGTACAGGCGGTTTGTTTTCCATCCTGCAAAAAGATGCTGGTCATCCCTATTTTTTTTCCAATGATTCCTTTCATTGCTGTTGCGGTTTTTGCCCCGCATTGGTTATGGGGACTCCCGTTTCCGGGATCCATCCCTGTTTGCCACCGACCTTTTCGTTTTTTTTCTCATTGGGAGAAATCGGAAGTACCGGCAGTAAACAAACCTCGAAGGGCCTGTTTATATGTTTTTCTCCAACCATTTAGTCAGAGATATGTTTTCAAAAATTATCAGCGCTCTTTTCCCCGTTTTAGCAGGTTGAGAGGTGATGCTTGTTTATAAGAACTCATTTCATTTGGCTAAAAGCCTATGAAAAATTATGCTTTAATTTCCACTTCAACTCCTGAAGGCAAATCCAATTTGCTCAGCGCATCTACAGTACGGGAAGATGAAGTATAAATATCCAATAATCTTTTATGCGTACATAACTGGAATTGTTCACGGCTCTTTTTATTCACGTGCGGTGAACGCAGTACGGTAAATATCTTCCTGTGTGTTGGCAAAGGTATAGGCCCTGTAACCACGGCACCAGTGGTTCTTACCGTTTTTACGATCTTTTCTGCTGATTTATCTACCAGGTTGTGATCGTAGGATTGTAATTTAATTCTGATTCTCTGAGACATAGCATAAACCCAAATTTTTTATTTGGGAGCGCAAAGGTAAGGGGTTCCAAGGTATTGGGCAACAAAAATATTTTTTATTTTTTAAAATCTCAAAAAATGATTCATAGAAAATTCATTTTCAAGTATCAAAAACTGTATTAAACGCTGCACCCATTGCTATTTTTAAAAATTTCCAGGAAAGTGATACATTCATAAAAACTATTTATTATTCCGTGCCTATTTTATACTTTTATTGAAAAATGATCAGGGAAACACTTACTTGCATTGTTGCATCTTTGAATGCACGGAAAGATTCAGCAAAATATCCTGCAATTGTTGCAGGACTTGACCTCTTATGTAATGTCAGAGAAAATCGCCTGGTTATTTCCCTGGTAAATATTGAAGAAGAATTATCACTAAGAAATTTTGCCCGGATTAATAACCTTGAACCACCCTTGCAACATTTAAATTTCTTTATATTAATTACTGCTCATTTCAATTGCTCAAACTATTTAGAAAGCCTGGAATGTATTTCCTGGATTATTTCATTTTTTCACCAGAACCCGGTTTTTACATCACTACATTCAAACTTTCCGGAACATCTTATAGAAAAATTTACAGTAGAATTTTGTGCAATTGATTTATCAAAAATGGCGATGCTATGGCAGGCTATTGGCAACCATTATTTACCTTCTGCTGTTTTTAAAGTGCAATTACAGTATTTGCCGAAATAGAGCTTTTACAGAAAATTAAAAGTCTCTAATAGGCCGCACTGCATAGGAATTTAGTTTATCAGATTTGATTTGCTCCCCATTTGCAAAATTCTGAAACCATGCAAGGCCGGCATTGTATTCGGTAGATGACCAATAAGCAAAAGCTGAAAAGCCGCCAATTATTTCTTTTTGTTGAAACAATAAATTCAATTCATCTTTAGATGGAAGATACCAATCGTGGAAGCCTTTGAATTTATTTTCAAGCGCCCTAAGTGCGGCGTAATCAGAACCTTCTCCCATGTCGCCTAAAATTTGATATGTTTTCCAGGTATTTCTTTTCCCGGTTCCAATCCTGGGTGAACGTACTCCAAGCAATGAATCTTTATAGGCCCAAAATGCCGGTTCTTCAGCATCTTCTTTTGCAGCAATGAAACCATGTTGCCCGGTAGCATCAATATAAAAAATAATA